>JAKZRK010000001.1:0-3860 GCA_047518225.1 Alphaproteobacteria bacterium
TTGCCTGCCGTATGACGGCACACCCTACATATAGTGGGTGTGGGTTACAACCGGATAGGCACGGTTTCAACAAATACCGGGACATCCCCCGCGCGGTTGCCGGCAGGCTTGTGCCACCTCGTTGAACGTTAAGATATTCAATAGTCATACGCGGCATCCCGGCCGATGAACGGATAAAATACAATGCACGGCGGGTCGGGTTCCGCGCCAATGCCCTCAAGTGTCCATCGTCGCGGTTAAGACATCGTAAAACCCAACCGGTTTAGTCCGCCGCGCGGGTAAGCTTTGTTAACCAAGGCCATTCATCCGCCGTTAACCGCTGCAATGGCAAAATGCCGGATCAAGTGAATCCAATTCGGATTTACCCGCCGCGCCGGCGCTGCCGGCCAGGTGGAAATGAGACGGGAAAGCTTGCGGGAATAACCGGCAGATGGCCATCAATCCGACACCCAGCAACCTGTTACGAATGCCGACGTTCGATAACAACGTCCTTAGCGCCTACTATTCCTCCGGCGTGTCATTGGGCTTGTCCGGCCATGCGGCGAAAATTCAGGAGGAACTGCTAAGCGGTTCGTTCGCCAAGATGGACCCGGCCGTCATTCCGCCCTGGACCTTGCCGCAATCCAATCCTTTCGGTGAGATATTGCAACGTATCTTTTCGTCCGGTCCATTGATCGATCTGGATGACCCGAAGGTCAACAACACCGCGGGTGACGATCAATTCAAGAATTTGTTCGCGCTATACAACGGCCTGACAAAAATGCGGGAAATGGCGACCTATGCGGAAAGCGATTCCGGTGCCGCGACCCGGGGCGCCATATTGCAACAACGGTTTGACGCCTATTTGGCCGAGGCCGAAAGTTTCGTCGATGGCCTGAAATTTGCAGACACCACCCTGCTCTACGGTTTGCAGCAAAGCAGCATGACCAGCTCGTTGAGCTTCCCCAAAGATCCGAAATACACCACGCCATTTCATAACGGGGCCGGCCTGACGGAGGTCCGCACCGACGCCATCGCCGGACTGGTCGGTAACGAGACTTTTGATATTACGGTGGTCGATTCCGTTGGAACCAAGGTTGTCAACATTGATCTATCGGCAGTCTCCGGCACCTTGGACGTGGACAACGTCGCCGATTACATCAATACGCAACTGTCCGCCGCCGGTGTCATCTCAACCATCCAGGGCGAGCGTTTCAGCGAATTTTCCTACGGCCTTAAACTGAACCTGAATGCTACGGAAACCGTGACGCTGGGTAATGCCTCCGATCAAACGGCCGGCCTTTACATTGCCGGCACCAATAGCGTCGGCGACTATGCCTCCGGCTTCGTGCGCAAGGTGGACGACCTGGGCAATACCACGCCCAACGATGCCTTCCGCTCGGATATTGATACCCCCAAGGCCGACAGCGCCAATGCCATTGCCGTGGACAGTCAGGGCAATGTCTATTCCGTTGGCACCACGGCCGGTGACCTGGAAGGACTTGCCAACCAGGCGGTGAACGATGTCTTTCTGCGCAAGTACGATGTGTCCGGTGAACTGGTCTGGTCGCGCTTGCTGGGCGCCACCGAAGATGCCGCCGGCTTTGCTGTTACCGTGGACGTTAACGACGATGTCATCATCGCCGGCAGCGTACAGGGCGCGTTGACGGAAACCGCCTATGGCGGCAACTATGACAGCTTCGTGACCAAGTTCGATAGTACCGGCGCCGAGCAATGGACCCGCCAGGCCGCGCCCTATGCCAACGACAGCGCCTTGGCCTTGACGACGGATGCCAGCGGCAACGTCTTCGTGGCCGGGCAAACATCATGTGAAATTGGCTCCGGTATGACTCATGCCGGCGGCACCGATGGCTATCTCACCAAGCTGGACAGCAGCGGTACCCATGTCTGGGACAAGCAGTTCGGTGGCACCGGCGACGACCGCGCCACGGCGATCGCGGTGGACGGTTCGGGCAATATTTATGTCGCCGGGGAAAAGGACGGCAATGCCATCCTGCGCCGTTATGTGGACAGCGATGCCTCGCAGATTCCCGATTGGGAAGTCGACCTGGGCGCCCTGAATAGCGACGGCGCCGTCACCGGCATTGCCGTTGGCAGCAGCGGTAACGTCTACATCTCGGGTCAGACCAGCAACGCCGCTCTGTCGGGCAGTATCGTCAACGCCCATTCGGGGGGGACCGACGGCTTTGTCAGCCAGATTATAGACTCGGGGGGTTCGGCGGCGGTAGGATTTACCACCTATGTGGGCAGCAGCAGCACGGATACCCTCGGCGGCATCGCAGTCAAGGCCTCCGTCGGCGCGGATGAAATTTATTTGACCGGCGCCACCCAAGGCGCCGTCGATGGCGGGACGGCGGCCAGTGTGCAAGACGCCTTCGTCATGAAATTGGATAATACCGGGGCGGAAGTCTGGGCCCATCAGGATCATGGCGCGGTCAGCCAAAGCGGCAATGCCATCGCCTATGACGCCACGGCCACCTCCGTCATCAGCCGCCTTGGTCTGACCACCGGCGATTTGCCGGTGGATCCGGGGACGGAAGTGTTGAGCCTGACGACGGCGCGGCCGGGGCAATATTTCTCGATCCGGGTCGACGGCGGCGCCACGAAACGCATTGAAATCGAAACCGACGACAGTTTGGGATTACTTGCGGTCAAGATCAATAATGCCCTGGGCCAATACGGCAGCAGCACGATCGAGCGCGGCACGACGGATTCCGCGCTTAAGATAGAGGCGAAGAATGGCGCGGTGGTGGAGATCATCGCGGGGCCGGACGGATTTGACGCCCTTGCCTCCCTCGGCCTGACCGGGGCCACATTGTATGCCGAGCCCGCCGGCCTGGACGATGAAGAGACGGATGAGGCGGAATCCAAGATATTCGAACTGGGCATCATCGGCGAGATGTCCCTAAAAACGCCGAGGGAGGCCGGCGAAGTCGGTGTCTTGATCGACAATGCCATACGCGAAGTGCGCAAGATGTTCCGCTTTATCGCCATCGGTCCCGAGGACGACCGTTTAAGCGCGTTGAACAACATCAGCGCCGCGGCCAGGGCGCCTGGCCCAGATGCAAGGCGCCCTGGCCGCGATTTCCGGCGTCGCCTCGTCGATGAATTTGACCAATCAAATGCGCCTGTCCGGCCAGACCGGCGGCAGCGTTCAGAACATCTACAACCTTATCGCCTAAAATACCTCCCAACTATTAATCCGGCGGCGCGTCCCCGCTCCTTGACCACCAATCCGGCAATTCGGCGTACCTGGGCAATTCGTCGCTGGCACACGACCATGGCACCCGGGAGCCCCAAATTATGTGAGCTTGCAGTTCATGGTCGGGAGACTGATCCAGGGACCCCGCAGGGACTACCACCTCCCTGCCGCTGCGGGTGTGGTGCGGCAGGGGCGAGCCGCAATTGCGGCAAAATGTCGTTGCGAAGCTTCGCGCCGTCGGCAGGTCGTAGCGGACAACAGAGGCATCGCCCGAGGTCCATTCGAAATGTTCCAGAGAAACATACAGGTTGGTCGCATGCCCGGTGCCGCTTGCCTTGCGGCAGCGGGAACAATGGCAATGGGCAAATCGGAGAAATGGCGACCTTACCTGGTAACTGACAGCGCCGCAGAGACAACCGCCGTTGAGATTATTGTTTGCCATGATGTACCCGACAACTCATTTGTCTTTGCGTCAAGATAGGTGGTCGTCTAGAGGTGTTTTCCCGCTACCTTGTTGATTCCTTGCCTATCCGGTTAACGCCCATGACCGCTACATGTAGGGTGCCGCCACTCTCCCGAGTAAAGCTCGGCATAGGTTGGAGCAGAGGTGTCGCCCGCGATGCCGAGCAATGAGCGGAAGGCGTTGAACGGGTAGAAC
>JAKZRK010000002.1:0-5565 GCA_047518225.1 Alphaproteobacteria bacterium
CCCAGCCTACCATCAAGTCCCCCTGACGATCCTTCTGCTGTCCCATCGTCATCAGCGAATCCCCCGGCCAAATCAGAACGTCAAAGAATCAGACCAGGCCGCTTGTGTCCAGTGCCAACTTCGTCAACGGGCTGTTAAAGGCGGTGTTCACCGGGACATAGACCGCGCCGAGATAGTTCAGGCCAAACCAGGTCAGCACCGCTTCCCGGCTATTGGGTTGCCAGGACAACACATGATCGCCCTTTTTTACGCCCAGCCCGGCCAGGCCCCTGGCGGCGCGGCGGGTCAAATCCAGGGCCTGGGCCCAGGTCCATCTTTCGTCGCCATGGAACATAAAGGCGATCTCGTCGGGTTTATCGCGCGCCCAATGTTCCAATTGATAGCCGAGCACGCAGATCTCCCGTGCCGGCATGCGGGGATCAAAAACCATCCGAGAACCTCAAATCCGGGTCAAACAAGCCTCTATTCTGGCACGGCTTCGGGGGGCCGCGTCAATTTCCTGGCCCGGTTAGGCATTTGCCGCCACATACAGCCACAAACCACCAAAGAGGATCGGTTGATGGACCATATAGACGAGCAGACTGTGGCGCCCGAGAAGCCGCACGGTCTTGCCGATGGGATCCTCGGGCTGCCAGTTGAAAAGCGCCGGCAGGCGCTCTGCCTTGACCGCCCAACGCCCCGTGATCAGGCCGAACAGGGGTACGGCCAACCAGGGCATTACCGGGACATAGTCGACCGATATCACGGGATAGGGAGACAACCCAAGCCATAGGAGCCGGAAATCGGCGAATGTGACAGACGCAAACAGATACGGCGCCACGAAACAAAGCAGCCCGACAAGCGCGAGCAGGGTCGAGGGCAGGGGACGCAACAGCAGCAGCAGCAGACTGGCGAGAAAAATGTGATGCAGGATACCGAAGAAAATAAAACTACGGGCATCAATGACATAGGTCGCCAGGCTGACCAATCCGGCGGCGGCGCCGACCAGGGCCAGACGGCGGATGCGGGCCCGTGGCGTGGTGCCCCGTTGCTCCGCCAGCGTAAAGGCGAAACCGCTGACAAACAGAAACATGCTCACGATCACCCGGGCGAAATAAATCCAGAACGGATCGGTGAACAATGCCGCCTCGGAGAAGCCGAAATAGCTTAAATCCCAGCTGGCGTGATAGACGACCATCAACAGAATAGCGATGCCGCGGACACCGTCTACAAAGGCAAATCGCGCGCGGCTATTCATCATTCCTGGCGTCCCTCCGCTCCGCCCGGCTACGCCGCCAACGCCGCGCCCCAATAATTGAAGGTATGGGTGCGCGGGCCGGGGATATACATGGTTTCCATGTCGGCAATCCGAAAGCCGGCATTCTGTACCAAGCTATCGATGGGGCGGTTGAGATGGCAGCCGCCAGCCACCTTGCTCCAAAGGGGATCAAGGCGGTCCTGCCAGCGTCTGACGCCTTCGTCGGGCGCCCGGCCATGTTCGCAAAACAGCAATTCCGCGCCGGGCTTCAAGACCCGGCGGATCTGTTGCAGGGCCGCTGCCGCATCCGGGATCGTGCAGAGGGTATAGGTGACCAGAACAGTATCGACGCTGTGATCGCCCAGGGGAACGTCCTCTCCCCCCAGGTCAAGGAATTCCACCGGCAGATCGATGCCGCGGGCAACTTGTTCGGCCATGCGGCGCATCTCGGGGCTGGGTTCCAGACCCCAGATTTTCTCGACCTTGGCGGTATCGTAAAACGGCAGGTTCAGGCCGGAACCGATGCCGATCTCCAGCACCTCTCCCTTGGCCCGCGGCACGATCTTGGCGCGCTGCTTGGCGATGGGCTTGCCGCCACAGGAAAGGTTGGTGGCCCAGGGCAGGATGTATTTGCCGTAGAAAGACATCGTTCTAAATTACCCAGAGAGTTCAGGGTGATGGTAGCAAATTCGGGCCGCCGGGGAATGTTTTTCTAATCGGCCCGGCGTCGCAACAACAGGGTCACGCCATAGCCGAAGACCAGGCCCCAGAACGGTGCACCTACATTCAGGATGGCGACGCCGGACAGGGTGACCAGAAAGCTGACCAGGGCGCCGAGCGCATGGGGGCCGCCAAAAGCTGTCGTGAAGGCGCCCTGCAACACCCCCAGCATGGCCAGACCGCCCAACAGATTGATGAAGACCGCCGGCAGGACCAGCCCCAGGCCGGTGGTAAAGGGCGAGAACAGGCCAAAGGCAATGGCGAGGAGGCCGAACAGGACGCCGGCCATATAACGCCGCGACTTGGCGCCGGAGGTGTTCAGGATCGCATTCGCCGGTCCGGTCACACAGGTTGGGACCGAGCCGAAGATCCCGAACAGCAGGCTGCCCACGCCGCAGGTCACGGTCAGGACGTTTTCCGGCGGTTCGAACCCGGCCTGGCGCAGAATGACGAAACCCTGGGCGTTTTGCGCCGCGATCACCGTTACCGCCAGGGGCACCACCAATTCGCCCAGGGCGCGCAGGGTAAAGACCGGAGTGTATAAAATGGGCTGGGCCAGGGCCAGGGAGGGCATCTCCACCCCCGTCATCTGCCCCGAAAACACGATCATCAAAGTGCCCACGGCCAGGGCGCAAAGCACCGGCGGCAGCACCCGGCCCAGGGCGGGGATGGCGGTGGGGATGGCGAAGGCGGCCACCATGGCCACCGCCATCATGGTGGCCTCTTCGAACGCCGTGATGATATTCAAGCCAAAGGGCAGGAAGACGCCGGCCACCATGGCCATGACGACGGGCATGGGGATTGCCGCCATGATGCGGCGGACCAGTCCGGTTATCCCCAGAAAGGCAATAAACACGCCACAGACCAGATAGGCCCCGATGACCTCGGCAAAGGACAGATGCTGAAGGGCACCGCCAACCAGCACCGCGCCGGGTATGGTCCACATAATGGCGATGGGCTGGCGAAACAGATAGGAAAAGCCCATGGTCATCAGGCCGCCAAAGACGAAGGCGGAGAAGACCCAGGAGCTTATGTCCTCGGGCCGCAAACCACCTTGCCGGCCCACGGCCAGAATGATCACCACGGGGCCGGAAATGGCGAACAGCCAGGCCACCAGGGCGTTGACCAGGTTATGGCGGTTAAGGCCGGCCAGACTCTCTCTCAGGCCCGGCATGGGGCGTGGTGGCGGCTCCAGAATGGCCATGGCCGGCGGTTCAACCCAATGTGTTTACTCGGCGGCGATGGGGTTGGACAGGACGCCGATGCCCTCGATCTCGATTTCGCAGACGTCACCGTCCTTCATCCAGATCGGCGGGGTCCGGGCGGCGCCGACGCCGGGCGGGGTGCCCATGATGATCACATCGCCGGCGCACAGGGTCATAACCTCGGTCAGGGCGGCGATCACCTCCGGCACACCGAAGATATGCTGCTTGGTCGAGGAGTCCTGCAGGGTCTCGCCGTTCAGGCGGCATTGAATGCGCAGGTCACCGACGCCATTGGGCAGTTCGTCGGGGGTCACCAGTTCCGGGCCAAAGCCGCCCGAGGCATCGAAATTCTTGCCCATGGTCCATTGCGGTGACTTGAACTGATAGCTGCGGATGGAACCGTCGTTGAAGCAGGCATAGCCGGCCACATGATCCAGCGCCTTGTCTTTGGCGATATGCCGGCCACCCTGGCCGATAATCACGGCAAGCTCGGCCTCGTAATCATAGTCGGAAGCGGCCTTGGGCAGGATCATCGGGGCGTTGTGGGCCGCCAGGGAGGTGGCCGCGCGGATGAAGATGATGGGATAATCGGGGATCTCGTTGCCGGTCTCGATGGCGTGGTCACGATAGTTCAGGCCACAGCACAATATTGTCGGCGGATTGGTCACCACCGGCAGATAGGTCACGCCGGCGGCGGGGATAAGGCTATCGTCACCCGCCGCCTCGGCCGCCTGGCCGGCCTTGCCCAGGGCGCTGGCCTGCAACAGGGAAACCATGTCGTGGGGCAGGTTCGGCGCCGCCTTGGACAGATCGACATAATTGTCGCCCTTGCGGACAGCCAATGTGGGGGTGCCATTGTGGTTGATGGTGGCAATGCGCATGTTTTCGATCCGTCCTATTTGATAGCGGCCCTTGTTGGTGGCAATTTACGACGTTGCGGCACCTCTGCCTAGAGTACATTCGGACTATCCTGGTAGACAGGCGCGGGTCCGTTGGCTCTAATGGAGTTCAAATCAAATGGGGAGATATGCATCATGGACGTCGGTGTTCTAATTTTCGCGACGGATTACTCCATTCGTACGGACGAGTTGGCCATTGCCCTGGAAGAGCGCGGCTTTGAATCCCTGTTCCTGCCGGAACATACCCACATTCCCGCCTCGCGCATTTCGCCCTGGCCCGGCGGCGCGGATCTGCCTCGGGACTATTGGCATACTCACGACCCGTTCGTGGCCTTGTCCTATGCCGCCGCCGTGACCAAGAAGCTGAAATTGGGTACCGGCATCTGCCTGCTCTCCCAGCGCGAACCCATCGTCACCGCCAAGTCCGTGGCCAGCCTGGACATGATGTCCAACGGCCGCTTTATCTTTGGCATCGGCGGCGGCTGGAACGTGGAGGAGATGGAAGACCACGGCGTGGCCTACAAATCCCGCTTCGCGCAGATGCGCGAACATGTGCTGGCCATGAAGGCGCTGTGGATGGAGGAAGAGGCCGCCTACAAAGGCGACTTCGTCAAATTCGGCGCTTCCTGGGCCCATCCGAAGCCGGTGCAAAAGCCCCATCCACCGGTGATCCTGGGTGGCGAGACCGATTATACCCTGCGCCGCATCGTGGATTATGGCGATGGCTGGTTGCCCCGTGCCCGCCATGGCTTTGATGCCGCCGCGAACATGGCGCGGCTGAAGGCAATGGCCGACGAAGCGGGACGCGATGCCGCGGAATTGTCTGTCAATGTCTTCGGCGCCCCGGCCGATGCGGCCGTGTTGGCGGGCTATGCCGAGGCCGGCATAACCCGGGCCCTGTTGACCCTGCCATCGGTGCCCCGTGACGAGATCATGGCGCTGTTGGATAAATATGCGCCCCTGACGCCATAGGAGACAAGAATGGCACTGTATGAACTACGCACCTATCAGGTTTACGTGGGCCAAATGGGCGAGGCCGTAAGGGTCTACAGCGAATTCGGTTGGCCGGCGCTGGAAAAGGGCGGCTTCGACGCCAAGCTGGTGGGTTATTTTACCTCCGACACGGGGGCGCTGCACCAACTGGTGCATCTGTGGAAGTTCGATGATGATGGCGACCGCCGCAATCATTGGGCCAACCTGTTCCAGGACGATGACTTCATGGCCTTCGCGGCCAAGATCCGGCCCCTGGTCATGACGCAGACCAACCAGTTGCTGAATGCCGCGCCCTGGGGCCCGCACCCCTGATCCGGATAGATCATGCCAGGCCGGATATTTGACTTGAGCGGCCGGGAATAGCCCGAATATGCTCTAGCAGGTTGCTGAAAAACGTTTTAAGACGCCCCATACCACAAATTCTTGGTCATTCCCGCGAAGGCGGGAATCCAGAAAACGCCTGAAAACAGCGATAATTATTGCCGCATCTGGATGCCCGCCTACGCGGGCA
>JAKZRK010000003.1:0-4553 GCA_047518225.1 Alphaproteobacteria bacterium
GCGGTGCAAATATCCAGGGCGTGGGAGCCTTCCTTGGCCTGCTCCCGGCCCATGGCAATACAGCCGTCCCAATCTTCCGCCTCCTGGAACTCGCGGAATTTTTTCGAGCCGTTGGCATTGCAACGTTCCCCGATGGACAAATAAGCGTTCTCTTGCCGATAGGGGGTCTGCCCGTACAGGGACGCGACACCAGGCACCCAATCGGGCAGCCGCGACTTGGGTTTCGGCCGCCGCCCCTGGCCCAGACTTTCCAGCATATCGTTCAGGGCCTTGATATGGGTTGTTACGGTGCCGCAACAACCGCCCACCAAATTGACCCCGTCCTCTACGACAAAGCGGCGGGCCCAATCGGCCAGTTCCTCGGGCGCCAGGGGGTAGCTGGGCTGGCCATCGACCAATTCCGGCAGTCCGGCGTTGGGCTGTATCGAGATTATGCCGGGCCATTGCTCGGACAACCAGCGCACATGCTCGGCCATTTCCCGTGGGCCCGTGGCACAGTTGAGGCCAATAGCCTCCACGTCCAAGGCATGAATGACTGTTGCCGCAGCGGCGATATCCGTGCCGACCAGCATGGTTCCGGTGGTTTCCACAGTCACCTGGGTAATCAGCGGCACCTCGCGGCCCGCCTCCGCCATGGCGATGCGCGCGCCGTTAACCGCCGCCTTCAACTGCATAATATCCTGTACGGTTTCGATCATGATGCCGTCGACACCACCCGCCAGTAGTCCGGCAGTCTGGACCGCCAAGGCGGCCTCCAATTCGTCATAACCCACCTGCCCCAGACTGGGCAATTTGGTGCCTGGCCCAATGTCCCCCAGAACATAGCGCCGTAATCCCTCGCGGCTAAAACTTTCCAGGGATTCCCTCGCCAGCTCGGCCGCCCGCTGATTAATCTCATGGGCCCGGTCGGCCAGATCGAATTCGGACAGGGTGATGGGCGAGCCGCCAAACGTGTTGGTCAGCAAAATATCGGCGCCGGCGGCGACGAAGCCCCGCTGGATCTCGCGGATAATGTCCGGGCGGCTCAAATTCAGCACTTCGGAGCAATTTTCCTGACCCCAAAAGTCGATGTCGATATCCAGATCAGCCTGTTGCAGCCGGCTGCCCATGGCGCCATCGCACAGCAACACCTCCTCGCGCAGATGTCCCAATAAATCCGTCATGCGGATGTCCCCCCCGGCCCGTCCCGACGCGGACGCAGACCCAGAATATGGCAGATCGCATAGGTCAGATCGGCCCTATTCAATGTGTAGAAATGAAAATCCGTTACCCCGGCCGTTTGCAGCCGCCGGCATTGTTCCGCAGCGGCGGTGACGGCCACCATTTTCCGGGTTTCGGGATCGTCTTCCAATCCCTCGAACAAATGCGCCATCCAGGCCGGCATGGCCGCACCACAGGCTTTGGCAAAGCGGGCCGCCTGAACGAAATTGCTGACCGGCAGAATTCCCGGCACGATGGGCACCCAGATACCGGCGGCACGGGCCCGTTCCAAAAACCGCAGATAAGTGTCCGCATCGAAGAAGAATTGCGTTATGGCGCGATTGGCGCCGGCATCGATCTTGCACTTCAAATTATCCAGGTCGGCCTGGCTGGACGGCGAACTGGGATGCATTTCCGGGTAGGCGGCCACGGATATCTCGAAATCCGCCACCCGACGCAGGCCAGCAACCAATTCCGCTGCGTTGGCGAAACCATCCGGGTGAATCTTGAAATTATCCTCGCCTTCCGGCGCATCGCCGCGCAAGGCGACCAAATGCCTGACCCCCTGGTCCCAATAACCTTTGGCAATGGCGTTAATTTCATCGCGGCTGGACCCGACGCAGGTCAAATGGGCGGCACATGGCAGCCCCCCTTCATCCTGAATACGCATGACCGTATCATGGGTGCGCTGGCGGGTACTGCCGCCCGCACCGTAGGTAACCGAAACAAAAGCAGGCTCAAGAGGACGCAGACGCTCCATGGCACGCCACAACTGCGCCGCCATGGCATCGGTCTTTGGTGGGAAGAACTCGAACGAAACCGATAGAGACCCCATAGCATTCGATGAGAACACGCGGCTGTCCTGTACGGGCGGCATCATGACGGGACAGCCCCTTGGCGCACGGCAAGCCAAATCAATACGGTCAAACTGCGGCCGGCCATTTCGAGGGGCGCCTCAACCTGCAACCCAGCCTCGGCGCACCAGGCGCTGACCTGCGCGGGCTCGAAGCCCAGCCAGCGATGTTGATGGTCGACACGCAGAAATTCTTGATCGTGGGCAGCGAAATCGACCACCAAAAGCTTGCCGCCCGGGCGCAGGGTCTGCGCCGCCTCGGAAATCACGACGGCTGGATCTTCGGCGTAATGCAGCACCTGATGCACCACCAAAACATCGAATTCGCTGGCCGGCAGTTGCAGATTATACATATCACCATGGCGAACCTGACAGTGGCGATGGCCGGCCTCCTCCAGCTTGGCGCGGGCGATCTGCAGCATTTCGTGGGACAGATCGATGCCGGTTCCACGGCTAATGCGCGAGGCGAAAACCTCGAGAATTCGGCCGGTGCCGGTGCCAATATCCAAAAAGTCGTTTATGGGACCATCGCCGACGGCATTCAGCAACGCCGCCTCCACCTCCCGCTCCGGCACATAGAGAGAACGGATTTCATCCCAGCGATCGGCGTTGGCGCGAAAATAATCCGCCGCCGTCGCCGCCCTGACCTGCTTGATCGCCTCCAGCCGGCTTAGATCGCGGCTCAGGGCATCGTCGCAGACGGGCACCAGATCTACCAGGGTGCGGGCCAGATGGGCACAGTCGGAGGTATCCGCCAGACGATAATATGCCCACGTCCCTTCCCGATGACGTTCCAGCAGTCCCGCCTCGCATAGCAACTTTAAATGACGGGATACCCGGGGCTGACTTTGCCCCAGGATCTGGGTCAATTCCGTCACCGTCAGTTCGGCATGGGCGCATAAGGCCAAAAGGCGCAGTCTCGTCGGTTCCGCGGCCGCGCGCAGTCCTTGCAATAACAGTTCCATCATTTTGTCCCAATCGCAGTCCGGTCAAGGATCTGCGCTCACGGCCAAGCGATCGCCCAGACGCCGCAATGACATAAAGATATTTTTATATATATAGATTATTAAGACAAAGTAAAGAATGTATCAGGTAGCATACGGCCGAACGAAAATGAGCCCACCATCCGAGGATAGTGGGCCCCATTTTCCGTCCAAGGCTACCGGACGAGAGCAATTTTCACTTACATAACGTCGCTAACGCAACTCAAGTAATTGGTTCAATTGCCCTTCCTTAAAGAGTCCGGGCACATTTGGTTAAAATGTGCGCTACGCAGCCGCTTTAAGAATTTCAATCCGCCTTGGCTTCATATGTTCCGGCGTATGGCGCTGCAATTCCACATGCAGCAAGCCGTTCTCCAGATTGGCGCCGGTTACCTTGACGTTTTCCGCCAATTGGAAGCGTCGTTCAAAACCCCTGCCGGCAATGCCGTGATGGAGATAGTCAACCCCTTCACGCTCCGCCAGGGGGCGGCCTTCCACGATCAGGGTGTTTTCCTTCACCGTGATCTCGATGTCAGCCTCGCTGAAGCCCGCCACCGCCATGGAAATACGGTAGTCGTCTTCAACTTTTTCAATGTTGTATGGGGGATAAGGGTTGGTAGCTCCGTCACTTCGCCTAGCTGCATCAAACAGCTGGTCAAAACGATCAAAGCCGACGGATGAACGCAATAGTGGTGCTAAATCGTATCTACGCATGGCGTGATACCCTCCTTTCGAAGCAATACCTACGGTTTCTCGGACCCGCCAACGTTGGCCGGGTTCGCGTGTATGTCCGAACCCACGAATGGCATCCGGACAACCCAGATATAGGGAGCCGACGGCTCTATTTCAAGCCTGGGAGAATTGGATTTGTTAATCCTTTCGGGCCATACTTGTTCCATGACGAGCATGGGATCCGGTTCGATGACGGCAAAGGCACCGACCGCCTTTTTTAGCCGTACATTTGACGAGGCCTTGGCGTTGACCCGCGAGGCACGAGACTATCTGCGCGATTATGGCGAGGAAGAATCGCGCGAACTAGCCGTCGAAACCGCCGCCCATTTCGCGGTGGAGATCATGCGCCTAACCTCGTGTCTGACCAACATGATGGCATGGCTACTGGTTCAGCGGGCCGTGCATCACGGCGAATTAAGCCGCGAGGAAGTGCGCGAAGACAGCTGGCGCCTGGGCGGCGGTGAAATCTGTCTGGACGAGGGTAGGGTAGATCCCGAAAATCTGCCCCCCTACCTGCGCGATCTTTTGCGCCGTAGCGAGCGTCTCTATCGGCGCATCGCTCGATTGGATGAGATGGTCGCGAGCGAGACCGGCTAACAGCGTAAAAACGTCAACCCAAATGGCCCAGAATAGCCCGGAACTGCCCTAGGGCCTGTTGAGATTCATCGAGAATTTATGATCCCGGAGCATACATAAATCATTGCCTCGAAGCTCGTGTCGGTTTTGCAGGCTCTCATGGCGATGCCTTTGAACTCCTTGAGTTTGCCGAAAAAATTCTCGATCAG
>JAKZRK010000004.1:0-7721 GCA_047518225.1 Alphaproteobacteria bacterium
CTGTAACTCAAGAAGTGATGCTGGAAATGGCGAATCATCCCGTTTCAAAACATCAATTTCCACTCTGACACCCTTGCCTGCCGTATGACGGCACACCCTACATATAGTGGGTGTGGGTTACAACCGGATAGGCACGGAACGAAGCAGACTTGGGCTGTTGCGGCAGTTCCACTTCCAATGGCACCATGCGGGCCGTGCGGCTCGGCTCGCCACGCACGATGGTGCCCTCCAAGGTCGAGGGCATGGGATTGCGGGCCACGGGCACCGCGTCGGCGGCGCTATAGACGCAAAGATAGATGGCGCGGCGGCGCGCGGCGGATAGGTTAGGCGCGCTGCCGTGTTGCAGGCGGGTATGCATGAGACAGACCGCGCCGGCCTTGCCTTCGATGGGTATCTGGCGGGCCAGATAATCTTTCTCCAACGCCGGTGCGACCATGCCGGTGAAAACGCCGTCCAGGAACAAGCTGTCGATGGTGCCCCGATGGGTGCCCGGCACCACCATCAGGCAGCCATTGTCCGCATCCACGTCGTCCAGCAGCAGCATGGCGGTAATGACATCGTCATTGGTATGGGGGGTGTAGCAGAAATCCTGGTGATAGCGCACCACCATCTGGCTGCCGGGCAGTTTCGAGTTGATCTTGCAATGGTGATATTTGACGTTCGGTCCGATCAGATCGGCGACCATGTCGACCATGGGCGCATCGGTCATGACGGCGTGGAAATCGGCGGATATTTCCGGTGGATTATTGACCCGCCGCAGGGCGGGCCGTTCCGCCGAATGGTTCTCCTCCAGATCGAAGCGCGGCCGGCCGTCGACGGTGGGTTCGCCATAGGGTTGGTCGTGGCCGCGGCTTTCCTCCGTCCAATCATCCATTTGCCGGCGCAGGCGTGCCAGCGTGCCGCCATCCACGGCGCCGTCCACCATCAGATAACCGTCACGCCAGAACCGGTCCCGCTGTCTTTGAGAAAGTATCTTGCCCGCCGAGGTCATTGCATGGTGCCTTTTTGGTTGCGCTCAATTGTCTATCCATTAATACCAACCAGACACGGTCTTTAGCAATCGGGGCACTTGCATGCGTCTGAAGGACAAGGTCGCCATTATTACCGGCGCCGGCCAGAGCGAGCCGGATGGCATGGGCAATGGCCGGGCCACGGCACTGACATTTGCCCGCGAAGGGGCGAAGTTGATGCTGGCCAACCGTTCCGGCCCATCGCTTGAGGAAACGGCGCGGCAGGTCCGGGCGGAAGGCCATACGGTCGAAACCATGCTGGCGGATATCACCAATGAAGCTGATTGCCGCGATCTGATGGCCGCCACGACAGATACTTTTGGCCGGCTCGATATCCTGCACAACAATGTGGGGGCCGGCATGGTCGAGGGTGACACGGCGGCGATTAATCTGGCCGACTGGCAGGCCAGCCTGGACCGCAATCTGACCGGCGCCATGTTGCTCTCGAAACATGCCCTGCCCATCATGCGGGTCCAACAGTCGGGTTGTATCACCCATACCAGCTCCATCGCCTCGGTCGCCGCCTATCCACTGATCGCCTACAAGGTGGCGAAGGCGGCGCTGAACGAATTCTGCCGCTGGCTGGCATACGAGAACGGCCCCCATGGCATCCGTTGCAACATTCTGATGCTGGGCCTGATGGACACGCCGACGGCGTTGGCGTTGTATCACCGCACCAGCGGCGACCCCATTGACGAGATCCGCCGCCGGCGCGACGCTCTACCCCGCCTGGGCCGCATGGGGGATGCCTGGGACGCCGCCAACGCGGCCCTGTTCCTGGCCTCGGACGAGGGCGCCTATATCACCGGCGCCATCCTGCCCGTGGACGGCGGCTTGACGACAAAGGTCGGCCTATGAACGACATCCAGGCTCTGGAACAGCGCCTGACGGCGCTGGAAAGCCATATTGCCCATCAGGACGGCACCATCGAGGATTTGTCCGAGATGGTGAACAAACAATGGACGGAGATCGAGGCCCTGCGCCGGGAGATCGAGCAATTGCGCGGCCGGCTGCTGCGGATGGAGGGCGATATGGAAACCGGCCAACCCGGTGATCAGCCGCCGCCGCACTACTAAAGCGTTTCCGGCATTTTCAATCGATGGGTACGAAGATGCAGTGGCGGATTTGGCTGTCGATGGCTTTCGAGAGGTGGCCCTTGCCCTTGATATCTTCCACCAGGATGACTTCGCCGGCGGCGATGATGCGGCTTTCGCCATCCGAGGCGGTAATCTGCACGCCGGCGTCCAGGTTGATGATGTACTGACGGCGGGGTGCGGAATGCCAATCGAGTTCGTAGGTCGGCGGCACCTTGCGAAATATGATGCCCGTTGCCGGCAGCCGTGCGGATAATTGGCCGCCACGGCCTTCTTCAACCCATTCAACCTCGATATCGCGAAAGTGCGATTGGCCGTCCTCGTCCTCATACAGATTATGGATGCGCATACGTCCGATCTCCCCGTTGCTTTATTGGCCCGCAAGGATGCGCGTTGGAGGGCCGGCTGGCAAGCGGGTCAGGTCCCGGCGCCTCTCTTGCGGGCCAGCACTTTCAGACCCGGCTTGAAAGCCCATTGCCGGTGATAGATTTCCAACCCATGGTGGGCCAGCAATCGCCGCAGATTGCCGGCGGAAAAGAACAGGCAATGGTGCGGCGGGGTAAAGACATCCCAATCAGGCAAATGCCGGGGCCGGCGCCAATGGCCGATATCCGGCGTGGTCAGATACAGCACCCCGCCAGGGGCCATCAGGGCTGAAATGGCGCCGATAAAGGCGTTGGCATCGGCCACATGCTCCAACACTTCAGAGCAATAGACCGCATCGAAACGTTCTTCGCATTGGGCTTCGGATTGGGCCGCGAATTCCGCCGCGAATTCGGTCAACCCGCCAACCCGGTATGTGGCGCCAGGATAATGGGCCTTGGCATGGGCGACAGCGTCGCCGTCGGGATCGATACCCCAGGTGATGAAACCCGCCGCCACGGCGGCCTGTGTCATGAAGCCGCCCGAACAGCCCACATCCAGAAACCGGCGTCCCCTGGCCCCGCCCGCCATGGCGCGGGCCAACAGGCGCACCCGGCCCCGGGCCCGGCGCAGTTTCGAGGCTTCCTTGCGAAAATAGGCCCGGGTGCCGCCGCTGTCGGGGTTGGCATACAGGGCCGCCAGTTCCGCCTCGTTAAGCATGGGGGCAAGGAAAACCAGGCCGCAATCAGCGCAACGGCGATAGCGCCATCCGCCCTGCTCTATGAGGGACGGGCAGTCGGTACTGTCACAGACCTGACAACGGATATCCTCGGTGGATCGCATGCCCTAGCCATAGGTCAAAGCGGCGCGGGAGGCAACGCATAGCAATGGTGGCGTGGGGCAGCATGGGTTATATTTGAACTATTCGGTGTCGCTCTAGACTCCGATTTTTTTTGCCCTGGTGGACACTAATGAACGTGCCCAAGAAAGACTCTATTGAATCCGCATTCGGTTGGTGGGTGGCCATCGCCTCCACCCTGATGATCACGGTCGCCTTCGGTTCCACCTATCTTGTCGTGGTGGGCCTGAAACCCATCGCGGCCGAATTCGCCTGGCCCCGGCAGATCCCCTCGGCCGGCTATTCCGCCGCCCTGCTTGGGGCCGGGGTGGGCGGCATTCTCATGGGCCTATGGTCAGATCGCCGGGGCATGGCCGGGCCGGCCATCACCGGGGCGATTTTCGTCGGCCTGGGCCTCATAGCGATTTCCCTAAGCAACTCGGTCATTACTTTTTTGGGCGCCCATCTGTTGATCCTGGGCGTGTTGGGCAACGGCGCCATGTTTTCACCCCTGTTAACCAACGTCACCCATTGGTTCGACCGCCGCATGGGTATCGCCGTGGCCGTGGTTTCTGGCGGGCAAAGCCTGTCCGGCGCCATCTGGCCGCCGATTTTCCGCTATGCGATCGAGGAATATGGCTGGCGCGAGACCATGTTCGCTTACGCCCTGGTCTGTTTTGTCACCTTGATCCCGTTGTCCCTGGTCATGCGCCGGCCCAGCCCGCGGATGCTCCGGGGCGGGGCGGCGACGGACAAGGCGGCTCGCGCGGCGCAGATAGGGCAAAGACAGGAAATGGTGTTGGGTCTACAGCCCAATACAGCCTTTTCCCTTTTGTGCTTGGCGATCGTCGGCTGCTGTGTGGCCATGTCCATGCCCATGGTTCACATTGTCGCCTATTGCTCCGACCTTGGGTTCTCCGCCGCGCGCGGGGCCGAGATGCTGTCTATATTGCTGTTCAGCGCCTTTCTCTCGCGCCTTGCCTATGGCTGGCTGGCGGACCGCGTCGGCGGCTTGAAGACCTTGTTGCTGGGTTCGGCCCTGCAACTGCTGGGCCTGGCCTGTTTTATGTATGTGGATACCCTGGAGGGGCTGTACCTGGTGTCGATCTTCTATGGCCTGGGCTATGGCGGCATCGTGCCCATGTACGCCATCATCATCCGGCAACTGTTTCCCGATTCCCAGGCCGGCTGGCGTATAGGCGTGATCTTTCTGTTCGGTACCGGCGGCATGGCGTTAGGCGGTTATCTGGGTGGCCTGATCTTCGATCTGACGGCGACCTACCGCCTGGCCTTTCTGACCGGGATCGGTTTCAACCTGGTGAACCTGGCCCTGGTCGGCTTCATGGTGCGGCGCCATGGCAAGCGTGGCGGCCGTGACGGCCGGTTGATCCCGGCCGCCGCGTAGGCGAGTGCGATGGCCGAAATCGAGGTTCCGACCTTTGACTGCCAGGGCACCCAGCCTCGCAATGTTTAATTACGACTTCGAAACAACCGGCGTCGCGCCTGGACGCCGTCGAATGATCCAGAATAGCCCGGCAGCGCTCTAGGTCCGGTGCAGTACCTTCCAGAAGTATTTTAGAATCAGAAAAGAGACCGCGGCAGCGAAGATCAGGGCCATTATGGCGCCATGGGGACGCCAGAATGGTATGGATGGAAACAGGCTGATCCATAGAAGCCAGTAGGTACCGAACATAAAACTGGCACTTGATAACATTGCATTTCTCCTTCGGTAGCCCCGCTGCCTATCCCTAAGAATAGGCCGGTGGCTTTGCGTCCCGCCGTCACCGGCGGTATGCCTTTTCGTGGATCTGTGTTCACGATACACAGTTATGGAATGCAGCCTGACCCCTAATTCGGTACCAAATCATTAATGAAGCGGGGCCCTTCGATCTGCTAAGCTGGCAATATCGCGCCAAATGTTTGAAGGGAAATTTTGCTATGGACGATCTACCAATCCTGCAGGTCCGCCGTATCGAAGCCAATATAATCAAGCCTATTTACGAGGAGATGGTGGCCGAACTGGGCGAGGAACGGGCCCGGGAGATTTTGACCACCGCCATCAACAAGGATGCGGTTCGTCAGGGCGCCGAACTGGCGGCCAGCACGGATCAGCCAAACGATCTGGAAACCTTCACCACGCTGATGGGCCGCTGGTCCAAGGGCGATGCCCTGACAAAGGAAGAATTGTATTCCAGCAAGGATCGGCTTGATTTCAACGTCACCCGCTGCCGCTATGCCGAGACCTATGCTGAAATGGGCCTATCGCACATTGGCGCGATCCTTTCTTGTGGCCGGGATGGCTCCCTTTGCGATGGCTATAACCCGGATGTGACCCTGACCCGGACCCAGACCATCATGGGCGGCGCCTCGCATTGCGACTTCCGCTTCAAGATTAACAAGAAAGATTAGTCCATGCGGCTGGCCGGACGGCGCGTTCTGATTACCGGCGCGGCATCGGGCATCGGGAGGGCCTGCGCCGAGCTGTTCAGCGGTGAAGGCGCGGCCCTGGCCCTGTTGGACCGCAACAGCCGTGGCCTGTCCGATTTCGATGCCATCCCCTGTCCCGCCGATGTCACGGACGTAGGGGCGGTCGGGGCGGCGGTAAAGGCGGCGGTGGCCGGGCTGGGCGGTCTGGACGGCGTGGTCAACTGCGCCGGCAAGGATATGCTTGGCCGCCTGACCGAGGTTTCGCCCGAAGCCTGGGGGGAGATCATCGACATAAATCTGACCGGCAGCGCCAATGTCTGCCGCGCCGCCATTCCCAGCCTGCGGGCGGCGGGAAAGGGAACCATCGTCAATGTCGCCTCCGGCGCCGGCCTGTTCCCGCTGCCCGACCGCACGGCCTATGCGCCGCCAAGGCCGGCCTGGTGATGTTTTCCAAGGCCCTGGCCATGGAGGTGGCCGACAGCGGCATCCGCGTCAATGCGGTCTGCCCCGGCGCCATCGACACCCCCATGCTGGCCGGTTCCTACCAGGATGCCCCCGACCCCGTGGCGGAAAAGGCCATGATCCAACGCGCTATTTGCTGGGCCGCTTTGGTGAAGCCAGCGAGATCGCCGCCGCCATTCTGTTTTTAAGCAGCGCCGAGGCCGCCTACATCACCGGCACGGCCATGGCGGTGGATGGTGGCCGGACATTCTATTAGGGTTGGCAAATGGGGCAGCCGTACAAATGAAGGAACGAGCGTATGAATGACGATGCCATGATCCTTGCGGGCATCAAGGTATTGGATGTGGCCAGCTTTATCGCCGGGCCGGTGTCGACCACGGTCATGGCCGATTTCGGTGCCGAGGTGATCAAGGTGGAACCGCCGGGAGGTGACGGCTATCGGCGGATATCCAAGGTGGCGGGCATGCCACAGTCGGACGAAGCTTATCATTGGATGGTCGACAACCGTTCCAAACGAGGTCTGAGCCTGGACCTGAACACCGCTGCCGGGCGCGAGGTGCTGTACCGGCTGGTCGCCGAGGCGGATGTATTTGTCACCAATTTCATGCCCTCCGTGCGGGAAAAACTGGGCCTGCGCTATGACGATCTGGCGCCCCTGAACCCGCGTCTGATCTACGGCTCCATGTCCGCCTATGGCGAAACGGGCCCCGAGGCCGGCATGACCGGTTTCGATACCACCGCCTATTGGGCCCGCAGCGGCCTGATGGATCTGGTGCGCCCGGACCCGCACGGCGATCCGGCCCGCTCCATGCCCGGCATGGGAGATCATCCGACCGGCATCGCCCTGCTATCGGCCATCCTGCTGGCGCTGTACCGGCGGGAACGTACGGGCCAGGGCGGCATGGCCCATACCTCGTTGCTTGCCAACGGCATGTGGTCCAACGCCTATATGGCCCAGGCCGCCCTGTGCGGCGCCGAGGTGCCCATGCGGCCCCGGCGCGAGACGGCGGCTAATGCGCTGTCGAACCACTATCGCACCAAGGATGGCCGCTGGTTCATTCTGACCGCCGCCAACGAGGAAAAGGAATGGGTCCGGTTCCCCGCCGCCGTAGGCCATCCGGAATTGGCCCATGACCCGCGCTTTATCAACCAACAGGACCGGCAAAAAAACGCCTCGCTTCTGGTGGCCATTCTGGATGAACTCTTTGCCCGGCATGACATGGCCTATTGGCGCAAGACATTCGGGGCGCACCGGATCACGGTCGGTGAGGTGGCCAAGACCGGCGATATCCGAAACAGCGTTCAGGTCCGCGCGGCCGGGATCGCGGTGCCGACGGACAATTCCGGATTAGACGCCGCGTTAACCATCGACAGCCCGGTCTGGATCGACGGCGCAGCCAAGCAGGCGCCCCGGCCGGCGCCGGCGGTCGGCGAGCATACCCTGGAAATTCTGGCCGAAGCCGGCTACGACGAGGCCGGGATCGACGATTTGCGCGCCCGTGGCGCCCTGGGCCCAAATCCTTAGAG
>JAKZRK010000005.1:0-6383 GCA_047518225.1 Alphaproteobacteria bacterium
AAGCAATACAGTGATAGCTTTCGCGATGCGACCCTGACGGAGGAGCGTCGTTTGCGCCAGGCAGAAGCGGAATTGAAGCGCCAACGCAGCGTGTGGAGCCCGGCGGCCTATGAAGAAAGCCGGCAAATATTCAAACGCCAGGTTATCGCGGCGCAACGGCAGGGGCAGGATTTCAATCGGAATCTGGACCGGGCGCTCAAATCGGCCATGGCCGAGGTGCAGCGGGCTGTAATATCCATTGTCAAGAATTTGACCGAGGAAAAGGGCTACACCATCGTGGTGGATAATTCACAGGTTTTGTTTGCCGACCAGGCGCTTGATATCACCAAAGAGGTGATGGACCGATTGAACCGAGCATTGCGCACGGTCACCGTTGCCAGGCCGCAATAGCGATGGATGGGCGCTAGAGGATCATGGCGGATCCCAGGTTTTTTCAACGGCAGGGTCCGTTCCGACTGGCTGAATTGGCGGCGATCGGCCGGCTCGAATTAGGCGATCCCGCTGCCGCCGATCTGCTGATCGAGGATGTCGCCGCCTTGGAAACGGCAGGTTCGGGACAGCTAAGTTTTCTCGACAATAAAACCTACATCGACGCCTTTTCGGCCAGCCGGGCGAGCGTCTGTATTGTCGCCCAGAGATATGCCGGCCGGGCCCCCGGCGGCATGGTGCTTTTGCATTGTGAGGAGCCCTATCGTGCCTTCGCCCTGGTTGCGCAGGCTTTCTATCCCAGGCCACGGCCATTGGCGGGGGTTTCACCGGCGGCGACGGTGGATGCGGCGGCGACGTTGGGCCGGAATTGCCAGGTCGAAGCCGGCGCGGTGATCGCCGCCGGCGCGGAAATCGGTGCCCGGTGCGCGATCGGCGCCAATACGGCCATTGGTTCCGGCGTCATCATTGGTGACGATTGCATCGTCGGGGCCGGCGTCTCGCTCTCCCATTGTCAGATTGGCGACCGGGTGACATTGCACCCGGGCGGGCGGATCGGCCAGGATGGTTTCGGCTTTGCGATAGACCCGGGCGGGCATGTAAAAGTACCCCAGATAGGGCGTGTCCTGATCGGCGATGATTGCGATATCGGCGCCAATACGACCATTGACAGAGGCTCCATGCGCGATACCGTGATCGGTCCCGGATGCTGGATTGATAATCTGGTGCAGATCGGGCACAACGTGGAACTGGGGCGTGGTTGTGTGATCGCCGCCATGACCGGCATTTCGGGCAGCACGACGGTAGGTAATTTCGTGGCCATGGGCGGGCAGGTCGGCTTGGCCGGTCACCTCAATATTGGTGATGGCGTCCAAATCGCGGCGCAAAGCGGTATCATGACGGACGTGGCGCCGGGATTGACCTTGTGTGGCACGCCAGCGATGCCGATCAAGGAGTTTTTTCGACAAGTGGCGATCCTGCGCCGAATGGCGCGGCACGGAGGAAATAGCGATGGCGAGGAGCAATGACTGAGAGTGCGGTGGACGGGCAGGCGGATGCTGTCGATATTGACCGCATCATGGAGTTGATACCCCATCGCTATCCCATGTTGATGATCGACCGCGTGGTTGATATCGTCGGCACCGAGACCGCCGTTGGCATTAAGAACGTCACCATCAACGAACCGCAATTTCGAGGGCATTTTCCCCAACGCCCCATTATGCCGGGGGTATTGATGGTCGAGGCCATGGCGCAGACGGCGGCGGTGATGGTAATCCACTCCTTGGGTGCCGATGCGGAAGGTAAACTGGTTTATTTTATATCCATTGATAATTGCCGATTTCGGCGGCCGGTGGTGCCGGGGGATTGCATGCGTATCCATGTCGCCACGGAACGTAATAGAGGCAAAGTCTGGCGGTTTCAGGGTAAAGTCTATGTTGACGATCAAATTTGCAGCGAAGCCCGTTTCGCGGCCATGTTGGTAGAGGAATAGGGTAGGACAATGGCTGAAATTCATCCGACCGCCATCGTTGAAGACGGCGCGGCATTAGGCGAGGGGGTGCAAATCGGACCCTATTGCACGGTCTCGGCCGAAGCCGACTTAGGTGATGGCGTCGTGCTCGACAGCCATGTCGTGGTCGCCGGCCGAACGACGATTGGGCCGAACAACCGCATCTTTCCGTTCGCCGCGATCGGGACGCCGCCTCAGGATACCAAGTACGCTGGTGAACCGTCGGAATTGATCCTGGGCGCCAACAACGTCATCCGCGAACATGTCACGATGCATCCGGGCACCTCCGGCGGCGGCATGATCACGCGGGTTGGCAATAATTGCCTGATCATGGTGGGGGTGCATCTGGCCCATGATTGCCAGGTCGGCGACCATGTTATCCTGGTCAATAACGTCATTCTTGGCGGACATGTGGAGGTTCAGGACCACGCCATTCTTGGCGGCATGTCGGCGGTGCATCAATTTGTCAGGATCGGCCGCCATGCCATGGTCGGGGGCAAGTCGGCGATTGAAAGCGACGTCATTCCCTATGGTTCGGTGCTGGGCAATCGGGCCTATTTGAGTGGCTTGAATATCATCGGGCTAAAACGGCGCGGCTTTGGGCGCGACGAAATTCATGGCTTGCGCACCGCTTATCGGCTGCTGTTCGCCCAGGAAGGAACCATGCAGGAGCGCCTTGTCGATGTCGCCGCGATGTTCGCGGACCATGAACAGGTGATGGAGATCGTGGCCTTTATCCAGGCGGATTCATCCCGCGCGCTATGCCAGCCGAAATTGGACCGTGCCGCCTAAACTGGGCATTCTTGCCGGACGGGGGGAGTTGCCCCGCAGCATCGTCGAGGCCTGTCAGGCGTCCGGACGGGATATCTTCGTCATTGCCTTCAACGGCGAAACCGATCCGGCCACGGTCGCCGGCGGGGCCCCCCATGCCTGGGTCGATCTGCCGGCCGTGGGCCGCACCATACGCCTGTTGAAGGAGGCCGGGGTGCGGGACCTGGTCTTGATCGGACCCGTGGGGCGGCCGGAATTTTCTACCCTACGGCCGGACTGGCACGGCGCAAAACTGTTGCCGAACGTCGTTCGGGCGGCCCGTCAGGGCGACGATGCCTTGATGAAAGTGGTGGTGGATGACTTGGAGCAACAGGGCTTCAATATCCTGGCGGCGGAGGCGGTTTTGTTCAACCTGGGCGCGCCCAGGGGAAGTTTTGGCGTCCATGAGCCCGATGCCGGGGATAGCGCCGATATCGAACGGGGGATGGAGGTGGTGGGCCTGTTGGGCCGCCTGGACATCGGACAGGCGGTGGTTGTGCGGCATGGCTATGTATTGGCCGTGGAGGCGGCCGAGGGCACCGACGCCATGTTGCAACGCTGTGGCCAGTTTCGTAGGGATGGGTTTGCTGGAGGCCGCGCCGGGGTACTGGTCAAACGGCCCAAGCCAAATCAGGAACGCCGGGTCGATTTGCCTACCATTGGTGTCCCCACGGTGCGGGGCGCGGCGGCGGCCGGCCTGAAGGGTATCGCGGTCGAGGCCGGCGGCGCCTTGGTAACCGACCGCGCGGCGGTGGCGGAAGCGGCGGATGCAGCCGGCATATTTGTCTGCGGCGTGGCCGTGGGAGATGAATCCTGAGCGGGCGGGCGCGCCATTTCGTTCTGGTAGCGGGTGAAGCATCGGGTGATGATTTGGGTGCGAGGTTGATCGCCGCCCTGCGTCAGCGTCACCCCGGCGACCTTAATTTCAGCGGCGTCGGCGGCGCGCAGATGGCGGGACAGGGCCTGGACAGCCTGTTTCCCATTGCCGATTTGTCGGTCATGGGGCTGGCCGAGATTTTGCCGAGAATACCCCTGTTGCTGCGCCGCCTGCGGGAAACCTGCCGCCATGTCAAGGCGGCCCGGCCGGCGGCTTTGATCACCATCGATGCGCCTGGCTTTTCCTTTCGTTTGGCCAAATGCCTGGCCGGCGAAAGGATACCCTTGATCCATTATGTGGCGCCCCAGGTTTGGGCCTGGCGGCCGGGCCGGGCGCGCCATCTGGCGGGACGTATAGACCATCTGTTGGCCCTGTTGCCGTTCGAGCCGGATTTCTTTCGCGAATATGACCTGCCGTGCGATTTTGTCGGCCATCCGGTCATCGAAGGCGTGGCGGAGGCGCCGGGCGAGGGCCCCGGATTTCGGCGGCGATTGGCGATCCCCGCCGATGCCCCGGTGCTGGCCTTGCTGCCGGGCAGCCGGGTAGGCGAGGCCAGCCGCCTATTGCCGGTTTTCGCCGAGGTTGCCGCATTGTTGCATGCCCAGCGGCCCGGTTTACAAGTCGTTATTCCAACCGTGGAGCAGGTGGCCCATGTGGCCGCCGCCGCCGTCGGGGCCTGGTCCATGCCGACCCATCTGGTGCAAGGCACGGCGGGCCGGGCGGACGCCTTCGCCGCCGCCGACGTGGCGCTGGCCGCCTCTGGCACGGTGTCGTTGGAATTGACCCTGCGGGGTATTCCCACCGTGGTGGCCTATCGCACCAATCCATTTACCGCCGCGCTGATGCGCCGCATGCTGACCATACCGTATGTGGCCCTGCCCAACATCCTGGTTGAAAAAGCGGTGGTGCCGGAATTCCTGCAGGAGGACTGCCGGCCCGAACCCATTGCCGGTGCCTTGGCCCGGTTGCTGGACGACCCCGAGCAGAGGTTGGGACAGCAAAAAGCCTTGGCGCGGGTCGCCGAGATGTTGGGGCGGGGCGGTACCTTGCCCAGTTTGCGGGCCGCGGATGCCGTGCTGCGAAGCATCGCCGATGGATCCATGGGAAGGATTGAAGATAATGCCGGAGAATGATGGATTTCGCCTGTTACACACCATGTTGCGGGTCTAGAGCGTTTCCGGGCTAGTTATTTGTACGGCAGCTTGATCAGGACCGATTTTGCAGGGGCACGAAGGGCCGTTCCGTCGGGCCGGTGTAGAGTTGCCGCGGCCGGGTGATTTTCTGCGAGGGGTCCTCGATCATTTCCGTCCACTGCGCCACCCAACCGACCGTGCGCGCCAGGGCGAAGATTACCGTGAACATGGAGGTCGGGAAACCCAGGGCGCGAAGGATGATGCCGGAATAGAAATCCACATTGGGATACAGCTTGCGGTCCACGAAATAGGCGTCGCTGAGGGCGATTTTCTCCAACTCCATGGCCAGCTTCAACAGCGGGTCATTGACGCCCAATTCCTGCAGTACATTGTGGCAGGTCGCCTGCATGACCTTGGCGCGCGGGTCGTAGTTCTTGTAGACTCGGTGGCCAAAGCCCATGAGGCGGAAGTTGTCGTCGGGATCCTTGGCCCGCTCCAACGCCCGGGGAATGTTGTCGATATCGCCGATTTCGCCAAGCATGTTCAACACGGCCTCGTTGGCGCCGCCATGCGCCGGGCCCCACAGCGAGGCGATGCCGGCGGCGATACAGGCAAAGGGATTGGCGCCCGAAGAGCCGGCGGTGCGCACGGTGGAGGTCGAGGCATTCTGTTCGTGATCGGCGTGCAGGATCAGGATCCGGTCCATGGCCATGGCCACCACCGGATTAATTTCATAGGTCTCGCATGGCACCGCGAACATCAGGTGCAGGAAATCTTCCGCATAAGTGAGATCGTTGCGCGGATACATGAAAGGCTGGCCAATGGAATATTTATAGGCCCAGGCCGCGATCGTCGGCATTTTGGCGATCAGGCGATAAGAGGCAACCATGCGCTGGTGCGGATCATCAATGTCCGTGCTGTCATGATAAAAGGCCGACAAGGCGCCGACCACGCCGACCATGATGGCCATTGGGTGGGCATCCCGGCGGAAGCCACGGTAAAACTGGGCCAATTGTTCGTGCACCATGGAATGATAGGTGATGTCGTGCACGAATTTTTCTTTTTCCTCACGGTTCGGCAGTTCGCCGTTCAACAACAGGTAGCAGGTTTCCAGGAAGTCGCTTTCTTCCGCTAACTGGTCAATGGGATAGCCACGGTGAAGCAAAATACCTCTTTCACCATCGATAAAGGTGATTTTGCTTTCACAGCTCGCCGTCGAGGTAAAGCCGGGATCGTAGGTGAATTGGTCGGTCACGCCATATAATTTGCGAATGTCGATCACATCCGGGCCCATAGTGCCCGACATGACCGGAAAATCTACGCCCTCGTCCGTGCCGCCAAGGGAAATTGTCTTCTCCGCCATGGAAACTCTCCAATCTTTTGTGATTAGCCAACTCTACTTGCCAGAGCTGGCATTATAGGTAATGCATTGGATGCTGACGCCATTATAGCGGAGGCAACGCCATTAGCGTAGGGCGGATTTCGCCACTGTCGGTAACATGTGATCTGTCCGGTTTATGTACCAAATGATCTGTCCGGATTTAGAAGGTCTCCATAGGGAGGACTTCGATGCGGCGGACAGAACAAGTACAGGGACTGAGATTGATGAAGTTCGAGGAGATTTACG
>JAKZRK010000006.1:0-6462 GCA_047518225.1 Alphaproteobacteria bacterium
TGACCTGCCACAACTACCACTTTGGCGTTTACCACCAGGTAGAGGTCAATTCCGGGGGCAGGCGCAAAGAAGTCTTATATAAACGCTAGCCCGGAAGCGCTCTAGGTGCCATGGGCCGCCAGGTGTCACTTAAGGCCGCCACGCTGCGATTTGCGCCGCGCGGGCCAGAACTTGTTCGGCCCGCTGAATGATCGGCTCGTCGATCATTTTGCCGTCATATTCGATGGAACCGCGCCCCGCCGCCTTGGCCGCCTCATAGGCGGCGATGATTGCCCGGGATTGTTCCACCGCCTCCCCCGAGGGGGTGAATTCCTCGTTCAGGATGTCGACCTGGAGGGGGTGAATGCAGGCGGCGCCTAAAAAACCCAGGCGCGCGGCCTGCCGCACCCTGGCGCGGAATTTCTCTCTATCGCGGTACTCGGCGATGCTGCCGATAAAGCCCATGGGTAAAACACCGGCGGCCCGCGCCGCGAACATAATGTGCAAGGTCGGCTGAAACAGGCCTTCGTCCTCGGGCAGCATGCCGGCTGAAAGGGCAAAATCCTCGGACCCCAGATTCATCGCCACCACCCTGTCATGGGCCTTGGCGATCTCGGTGGCGTGGAAATAGGCCGCCGTGGTTTCGATCATGGGGAACAGGCGGGTATGGCCGATTTCCAGACCCTGTTCCGCTTCAACCTCGTCCAGAATTTCCGCGATGGCGTGGATATGGCCGGCATCGGCTACTTTCGGCACCATCAGGGCGCAAACATTGGCATCCACCGATGCCTCTATATCGCGAACCGACAGGCGCCAGGGGCGATTGATACGGACCAGAACATCCGCGCCCGTGCGCCCTACTTTCGCGGCTGCCTCGCGCACCAGGGTCCGGGCGTTGGCTTTTTCCCCTGCCGGGATGCTGTCTTCCAAATCCAGAATATAGGCATCGGCGCCCCTCGTGGGCGCGCTGTCCACGAATTTTTCCACATTGGTGGGGACGAACAGCATGGACCGCCACAACGGCAGCGGCCGCGTTTGCGTGTTGGCCATTAAATCACGTCCTCTTTCTCCAACGCGGCGATTTCCCCTGAGGTTAATCCCAGGGCACCGTAAATTTCGCCGTTGTGCTGGCCTAATGCCGGCGCCGGGCGGCGTATCTGGCCAGGCGTTTCCGATAAATGGGCGGCGACGTTGTGCATGGGCAGTTCGCCCATCTCGTCGTCGGGAAAACGCAGCATGACCTCCCGTTCGCGGACCATGCCGTCCGCCAGCATTCCGGCAGTGTCATGCACCGGTCCCACGGTGACGCCCGCGGCCTGGAAAATTTCCAGCAAATCCGCCTGGTCATGCCGGGCCATGAATTCGCCGACAATGGGGTCCAGAATATCATTGTTGCGGACCCGGTCGGCGTTGGTCTTGAAACGCGGATCGTCGATTAAGTCCATCCGCCCCATGGCCTTGAACAGCCGCTCCGCCATGGATTGCATGGAGGCGGAGAGCGCCACATAGCGGCCATCCCTGCAGCGGTAGGTATTGCGCGGCGCCGTGGTGGATGAACGGCTGCCCGAGCGCACCGCCGATTGGCCGGTAAGTTGATATTCCGCTGCCTGGGGACCCAGGATCGCCAGCAAGGGGTCGAACAGGGGCAGGTCGATAACCTGTCCCCTGCCGCCGTTCACCTCGCAATGGCGCAACGCCACCAGGGTCGCCGTGCCGCCATACATGCCCGTCACCATGTCGGCCAGGGCCAGGGGCGGCAGCACCGGTGGGCGGTCGGGAAAGCCGTTCATGGCGGCGAAACCGCTGCGCGCCTCGACCAGGCTGCCGAAACCGGGTTGCTCGCGATCCGGTCCGTCCTGCCCCCAGCCGGATATGCGGACCATGATCAGGGCCGGATTGCGGCCGGCCAGAACGTCCGGGCCCAGGTTCCATTTCTCCAGGGTGCCGGGCAGAAAATTTTCCACCAGCACCTGCGCGCCCTCAACCAGCCGCAACAGCAATTCCCGTCCCGCCCCGCTGCGCGGATTCAAAGTGATGCTTTTCTTGTTACGGGCATAGACCTTCCAATATATGGAGATGCCTTCCACCCGCCAGTTGCGCAAATCATCGCCGTGGCCGGGCCGCTCCACCTTGATCACTTCAGCGCCATAGTCGGCCAGCACGTGGGTCAGGGCGTTACCGGCGACAAGACGCGATAGATCCAACACCCGCACCCCATCCAGGGGCGCGGGTGCATCCGGGCGGTAGTCCCGTTTGTGCAGGTTGTCCACGAATGTACTTTGCGCCGCCTACCGGCCCTTCCAGTCAGGCGCTCGTTTTTCCGAAAATGCCAGGGGTCCCTCGATGAAGTCCAGGCTGTTGCGCATTTCCTCCACGGACTGATAATTCGCGGCGATCGCCTCGTCGGCGGAGGCATAATTTTGCCCGCGCAACACCACGTCCTTCGAGGTGCGGATAGAGACGGGCGAGCATTCCGAAATCAACCCGGCCCAGCGCCGCGCGCCTTCCAGGGCGCCGCCTTCGGGCACCACTTCGGTGACAAAACCCAGTTTATAGCCTTCTTCCGCCATCACCCGGCGGCCCGTCAGGATCATGCCCATGGCCTGTTTCATGGGGATCTGCCGGGATAGCCGATGCAGGCCGCCGGCCAGGGCAGCCAGGCCGACGCGCGGCTCGGGCAAGGCAAAGAAGGCGTTTTCGGCCGCGATGATGATGTCGCAGGCCAAGGCCACTTCGAAACCGCCGCCCATGGCCAGGCCGTTGACGGCGGCGATGATCGGTTTTTTCATGTTGAAGCGATGCGCCAGTCCGGCAAATCCACTGGCCGGCGACTCGGTCTTTTTACCTTCCGCCTGCCATTTTAAATCGTTGCCGGCGGAGAAGGCGCGGTCGCCGGCGCCGGTGACAATGGCGACCCATAAATCGGGATCTTCTTCGAAATCGTTGAAGATTTCGTCCAATTCGAAATGCGACGGTGTGTGCAGGGCATTCATCCTCTCGGGCCGGTTCATGGTCACGGTCAGCACGTGGCCGTCCCGCTCGGCCAGGCAAAATTCAGGCATTATTTATCTCTCCCTCTACGTTTTTTTACATTCCACCGCCATCCTTCCCTAAAATGCCCCAATTGGCCAGCCAAGGTGTAGGCTGGGCGCCAACAAACCGAGCGAAGGGGTGGGTTATGACGGACCAGGGGAACCAGGAAAGCGGCGTGGCGATAAAGGCGTGGGATCTTTTTATCCGTTGTTTGGAGGCAGAGGGTGTCACACATATCTTCGGCGTGCCGGGCGAGGAAAATGCCGATTTCATGATTTCCCTGATGGACAGCTCGATCGATTTCGTGCTTTGCCGTCACGAACAGGCCGCCGCCTTCATGGCCGATACCTATGGCCGCCTGACAGGCCGGCCCGGCGTTTGCCTGGCTACCCTGGGTCCAGGTGCCACCAACCTGGTTACCGGCGTGGCCGATGCCAATATGGACCGCTCGCCATTGGTCGCCATTATCGGACAGGCCTCGACCTCGCGGCTGCACAAGGAAAGCCATCAGAACATGGATGCGATCGCCATGTTCCGGCCCATCACCAAATGGGCCCATTCCATCGGCAATGCCAAGACCATTCCGGAGGTCGTCCGCAAGGCGTTCAAGGTGGCTACCACGGAAAAACCCGGCGCCACGGTGATCGAGCTGCCCGAGGATCTGGCGAAAGTGCAAGTATCGGCCGCGCCCATGTCGGTGGATATTACCCGCCGCCCGGCCGCCGATCACAAGGCGGTGGCGCGCGCCATCGATCTTATCGCCGCGGCCAAGCGGCCGCTGATCCTGGCCGGGAACGGCACGGTGCGCAAGCGCGCCTCGGCCCAGCTTCGCCGCTTGGCGAAAAAAAGCGGCATTGGCGTGGTCAACACCTTCATGGGCAAGGGCGCGGTATCGTTGGACGATCCCCATTGCCTGTTCACCATCGGTTTGCAGGGCCGGGACCATATCACCGCCGCTTTCGAGGATGCGGACCTGGTGGTCTCCGTCGGCTACGACCTGGTGGAATACGGGCCGGGTTTCTGGAATGCCAAGGGCGACAAGACGATCGTTCATATCGACTTTGAACCGGCCGAGATCGATACGGACTTCCCCGTCGCCGTCGATGTCGTCGGCGATATTGCCGATGCCCTGTGGCAACTGAACGAAGCCTTGAACAAACGGTTCAGCAGCAAACTGCCGTTGTTCGACATTGCCGATCGGGCGGCCCTGCGCGCCACCATCTCCGCCGACCTAACGGGCGAGGCTGATGACACCTCTTTCCCCATGAAACCGCAGACTGTCGTCAATGACGTTCGCGGCGCCCTGGGGCCAGACGACATCATGCTATCGGATGTGGGCGCGCATAAGATGTGGGTCTCGCGCTACTATCAATGTTACGAGCCCAACACCTGTTTAATCTCCAATGGTTTCTGTTCCATGGGCTTTGCCCTGCCGGGGGCCATTGGCGCGAAGATTGCTCATCCGGACCGCAAGGTCGGTTTATTTGCGGCGATGCCGGTTTCCTGATGAACGTCCAGGATCTGGAAACCGCCGTGCGCAGAAATATCAATTTCGTCTGTGTCATCCTGGTCGATGGCGAATACGGCCTGATCAAATGGAAGCAGCAGAACCAGTTCGAGGGTAAGCATTCCCATCTGGCTTTCACCAATCCGGACTTTGAATTGCTGGCTAAATCTTTCGGCATGTGGGGCCGGCATTTGGACGGCCCCGGGCAATTGCGCGGCGCCTTGGAAGAGGCGTTCCAGCAGGCGGGACCGGCATTGATCGCCGTGCCGGTGGATTATGGCGAGAACATGAAACTGACCCAGCGTCTGGGTAATCTGGTTGAGGCTATTTAGGCGAAATAAACAGAGCAGAGGAGACGAGACATGGCTTTGCGGGATGTTGAAGACCGGGACCGTCCGGGAAACGCCGCCGGCGATCTGGCGGACGCCAGTGCGGCCCATGTGCGTGGCTTGATCCGAAAAGGTGAGATTACCGGGCAGACCGGCGGCATGGCCCTGGGCCGGATGCAGGGCAACCTGGCCATCCTGCCGGCGGACCTGGCCCTGGATTTCGCCCGCTATTGTCAACGCAATCCGAAACCCTGCCCCCTGGTGGGCGTCTCGGAAACCGGCGATCCCATGCTGCCCACATTGGGCGCGGATATCGACATCCGTAGCGATGTATCCAGCTACAACGTTTACCGCCATGGTGAATTGGCGGATACCCTCGGTGATATCACCGAATTGTGGCGGGATGATCTGGTCACCTTCGTCCTGGGTTGTTCGTTTTCGTTCGAGGAGGCTTTGCTGGCCGACGGCGTGCCCATGCGCCATTTGGAAGCCGGCTACCTCGTGCCCATGTACCGCAGCAATATCGCCACCACGCCGGCGGGGCCGTTTTCCGGGCCCATCGTGGTGTCCATGCGCCCCATGCCCGTGTCAGAGGCTATTCGCGCGGTGGAGGTCACGGCACGCTTTCCCATGATGCATGGCACGCCGGTGCATATGGGTGATCCCGCCGGGATCGGCATTGCCGACATTTTGCAACCCGATTGGGGCGATGTGCCGGAATTCCAGGCGGGCGATATTCCCGTCTTTTGGGCCTGTGGCGTGACCCCGCAGGCCGCCGTCGAGGCTGCCAAGCCGCCCCTGTGCATCACCCATACACCGGGCTCCATGCTCATCACCGATCTGCCCAGCGGCCGTCCGGCATAATGGGCTTGCCATAGAGAGATCACTGACCATGAAAACAGAGATCATCCGTTGCGAGATCAGCGATCACATTGCCCTTGTGACCATGGACAATCCGCCCGTGAATGCCCAGGACCAGCAGTTTCATGAAGAGATGATGCTGGTCTTCGATACCATTTCGGACATGGACGAGGTTCGGGTGGCGGTGCTGACCGGGGCCGGCAAAATCTTTTCGGCCGGCGCCAACATCAAAAACAAGGCAGGCGAGAAGCGCGGGCCGGGGGATGCCTGGCAACATAGCCGCCGGGCCCGGGAATGCTTTCATGCCATCATGGAATGCCGCAAGCCGGTGATTGGCGCGCTCAACGGCGCGGCGCTGGGCGCCGGTCTGGCGGTGGCGGCCAGTTGCGATATTCTGGTGGCTTCGGAAACGGCCAGCCTGGGCCTGCCGGAAATCGATGTGGGCCTGATGGGCGGCGGGCGCCACGCCATGCGCCTGTTTCCCCATTCGCTCGTCCGGCGGGTGATGCTGACCGGTTACCGGGTGCCGGGAGCGGAATTATACCGCCTTGGCGTGGTCGAGGCCTGTGTGCCGCCGGAAGAACTGATGGATTGGGCCATGGATCTGGCCCGCACCATCGCGGCAAAAAGCCCCATTGCCTCGCGCATCGCCAAGCATGCCCTCAACACGATCGAGGAAATGAGCCTGCGGGACGGCTACCGCTTCGAGCAGAACATGACCTATGATTTATCGTCCTATGAAGACTCCAAGGA
>JAKZRK010000007.1:0-7804 GCA_047518225.1 Alphaproteobacteria bacterium
CTTTTTTTTGCCTAGAGCGGTTCTGGGCTATTCTGACCCATTTGATGGCGTCCATAAGCCATTCGGGTAGGCGCGCCGCGCAGCGCGATATGGTATATTGGGCAAGCGGCGCAACGCATTCGAATGGCTTAGGGTCGCCACCGAAGGCCGTTCACCAAGGCCCCGTGGCGGCGTTGCGGTTCTTGGACGATGTCCCAACATCGACCTGCGAACCGCGCCTACCCACGGGGCCTTGGTGAGCGGTCAAATGGGTCACAATAGCCCGGAACCGCTCTAGGTTGACTGAACCACCCGCTCCCTACAACAGATGGCCGGAACGGTCTTTCTTGGTGCGCAAATAGAACTCGTTGTGCACATTGGCGGGAAAGGCATGGGCCACCCGTTCGCTGACCGTAATGCCGCAGGCCTCCAGCCCGGCCACTTTGTCGGGGTTATTGGTCAACAGGCGGACCTGGGAAAAGCCTAACAGGCGCAGCATTTCGGCGGCCGGAAGAAAGACCCGTTCATCGGCGTCAAAGCCCAGGCGCAGATTGGCCTCGACCGTATCAAAGCCGTCCGCCTGCAAGCTGTAGGCCCGCAATTTGTTCATCAGACCGATACCCCGGCCTTCCTGTGCCAAGTACAACAGCACGCCGCTGCCTTGTTCCGCCATCAAGGTGATGGCGCCGCGCAACTGCTCGCCGCAATCGCATTTCAGCGAGGCCAGTAGATCGCCGGTGAAGCATTCGGAATGCAACCGGGTCAGGACGGGATGATGGCGATCCGGATCGCCAACGATAATGGCCAGATGCTCAACCCCGCCATCGGCGGGGCGAAAGGCGACCATACGGCAGTTTTCAGCCCCGGCCAGAGGCACCGGGGCCTCGGCTACTTGACGCAGGGTCAGCGCCGTATCCTGTTCATAAGCTGCGATTTGCGCGGTGGTCACGCTTAGATATTGCGCCTCGGCGGAAAAGATATCGGTGGCATCGGCGATTTGCACGACGACGGCGGAAGGCAGCAGCCGCGCTGCCTTGGCCAGTTGCACGGCGGCGGTTTCGGTGGCATGGGGAGCCCGGCGGTCCCGTCGAAATGGCCCGCGCATGGGCTGGGCCAGATCGGTGCTGCCATCGGCCAGGGTCTGAACCAGGCCGGCGTCGGTGTTTTGATCGATGGGCAATAAAATCAGCCCTTGCCCGGTAGGCTTGATATGCAGGGCCCGGGCCCGGCTTTCGGTCAGCACCAACACCGCGTCCCCACCGCTCGCGCTATTGCCTGCCCGATCACCCCATGCGCACAGGTGGCGTAGACTATGGGGACTGGATTGTTCGGCCGCCAGGGCCAGGGCAATGTCCCCGTCGTCGGATTCCACAAGCACGGGCCGGCCGCGCCGGAATTCGGAGATGGCGCGGTCGACGGCTATTACATTGGCGCTGGTAATGGTCATGATCGCCGCCGACAATATACCGCCAACGGCTGGTTGGCGATGTTTTTGGCGGTTCCTTCGTCCCAGTCAGGCGTAATACCATGCCGCCTTACTCTGCTTGTGCTTGCCGGATTCACGGCGGCTGCTTATGCCACACTGCGACAATAGGGACCCATAGAGACGCTTTTCGGGCGGTTTCGGGCAGGAGCGTGCGCCGACGCGATGCGGGGCATCGTTAGGCGTGTGCGACGCCATCCGAAAGCTCCCGAAATGCGCCGTCCCGGTCGTCTCCACGCAGCCTCGGATGGCGTCGAGAAGGTTTGACGATGTCCCACATCGCCCGCACCTTCTCTCCTACCCGAGGCTGCGTGGAGACGATCTCCATGGGTCCCTATTGTCGCAGTGTGGTATTGTATCTAATGGCAGGAAATATCCTGTGCACGCGGCAAACTCGGGGTGTGCGATGACGGCGAAGAAAATTCTATTGGTGGATGACGAAGATCACTTGCGCGGCGCCTTGTCGGAGCAACTGGAATTGCACGACGAATTCGTCACCACCCAGGCGGGTTCCGGCGCCGAGGCGCTGAATATTGCCAAGGGAAGCCATTTCGACCTATTGCTGCTGGACGTGGGCCTGGGCGATCTGGATGGCCGGGAAGTATGCAAGATGCTGCGCAAGGCCGGGGTGAAAAGTCCGATTATCATGCTGACGGCAGCCGACAGCGATGCCGACACCATCCTGGGCCTGGAATCCGGCGCCAACGATTACGTCGTCAAGCCGTTCAAGTTCGCCGTTCTGCTGGCCCGCATCCGTTCACATCTTCGTCAACATGAACAGAGCGAGGACGCGGTTTTCGCCATCGGTCCCTATACATTCCGGCCGTCGGCCAAGCTGTTGCTGGAAAATGACGGCAACCAGAAAGTTCGGTTGACGGAAAAGGAAACCTCGATCCTGAAATATCTGTTTCGGGCCGGCGACAAGGCGGTCAGCCGGGATGTGCTGTTGAACGAAGTTTGGGGTTATAACGCCAGCGTAACGACCCATACCCTGGAGACCCATATCTACCGTCTGCGGCAAAAGATCGAGGCCGATCCCTCCAGCGCCGAAATCCTGGTCACGGAACCTGGCGGCTATCGGCTGGTGCCCTGACCCTTTAGAGCGGTAACCCGGTGCGGGCGTAATGGTATGGGTCTCACAGGACACGACACATTGTCATCCACGGGCGAAGCGAAGCGGAGACCCGTGGATCCAGAGCCACAAAACCTGAGTTTGCCGCCCTGGATTGTCGGGTCAAGCCCGACAATGACGGTAATGAGACTGTTTGTCGGTGGTGTGATGGGGGCCGATAGTCTTGATCGATTGCCATGATAGCTAAGGTGGCCGCCGTCACCGATGCGCCCTTGACCTATCCCCCCGATTGCCGCGAACTGGCGGCCCCTGACTTGGATGGTGGAAGCTGAACATGGCGCGCATCGCAATCGGCGGGTTTATGCATGAAACCAACTGTTTCGTGCCGGAGGTGACGGATTATGAGCATTTTGCCCGTCCGGCGGACCGCCCCGGCATCCTGCGCGGCGAGGAAATTCTGACGGCATTCGCGGTCAGCGGCGCCTCCACCGCCGGGTTTATTGCCGGCAACGACGGTAATCAACAACTGGCGGCCCTGTTGTGGACTTCGACCACGCCGGGCGGCACGGTCACGGCCCATGCCTATGAACGCATTGCCGGCGAGATCGTGGCGCGGCTGTCGGACGCCTTGCCCGTGGATGGGGTCTATCTGGATTTGCATGGGGCCATGGTTTCGGCTCAGCATGAAGACGGCGAAGGCGAACTGCTGCGCCGGGTCCGCGCCGTGGTTGGTGAAGAGGTGCCCATTGTCATCAGCCTGGACTATCACGCCAATGTCTCCCCCGCCATGGTCGCCCATGCGGATGCCATTCTACCCTATCGCACCTATCCCCACGTGGACCAATACGCCACCGGCCAACGCGCCTCGGCCGCCATGAAGCGTCTGTTGATCGAAGGCCGACCCGGCGGCCGGGCGCTGCGGCAGTTGCCGTTTCTGCTGCCGCTGAATTTTCAATGCACCCTGGTAGAGCCATCCAAGGGCATTGTCGAGGCGGCGGCGGCGCGGCAGACCGGTGAGATGCTGTCCCTGGCTTATCTGGCGGGCTTCCCGCCGTCGGATTTGGCGGCCTGCGGCCCTTCGGTCAGTGCGCACGCCCACAGCCAGGAAGCCGCCGACGCCGCGGTGGACGAAATTGCCCAGATGATCGCCTTGAAAGAGGCGGAATTCTCCGAACCGTTGCTCTCGCCCGACGATGCGGTGGCCGAAGCCGTGCGCCTGGCCGCGACGGCCCGAAAGCCCATCGTGGTGGCGGATACCCAGGATAACCCGGGCTGCGGCGGCAGCGGAGACACGGTGGGCATGCTGGCGGCCCTGGTGGCCCATGACGCCCAGGGCGCCCTGTTCGGCGTGGTACGGGACGAATTGGCCGCCGCGGCCGCCCATGCCGCCGGCGTCGGCGCGGAATTGGCGCTGGATTTGGGCGGCCGTACGGATCTGCCCGGCGTCGAACCATTTCATGGCCGCTTTACGGTGGAGGTCATCAACGATGGCCGCTATGACACCACCGGGCCGGTATCGCAAGGCAAGCCGTATGACGTCGGCCCGTCGGCCCTGTTGTCCATCGGCGGCGTCAAGGTGGCGATCAGCAGCCGCCGCGTCCAGGCGCTAGACCGCAGCGTCTTTGAACATCTGGGCCTGGTGCTGCAGGACCAGGCCATCATCGTGTTGAAAAGTACCTGTCACTACCGGGCCCATTTCGACCCCATCGCCGAGACCACCTTTGCCGCCATCGCGCCCGGCGGCTACAACGCCAATCCGGCCAACTGCGCCTACACCAAGCTGCGCCCCGGTGTGCGCTACTATCCCCTGGGTCCCGCGCACGAAGCTTGATATGCTCCAAAAATGTTCCGGGTAATCTCAGCTAAAGGGATTGAATTGTGAGTGACGCCGTTCTTGGTCAATCCGTGCAACGCCGCGAAGACCGCCGCTTTCTGACCGGCGCGGCCAAATTCACCGCCGATATGAACCGGGAAGGGCAACTGTATGGCGCCGTTCTGCGCTCGCCCCAGGCCCACGCGCTGATCAACGCCATCGACACCAGCGCGGCGGCGGCATTGCCCGGTGTGGCCGGTGTCTATACGGGCGCGGACCTCGAGGCCGACGGCATCGGGCCGTTGCCTTGCGCCGCTGTCGCCGTGGTCCAGACGGTTGCCCCCATCATCGTGCCGCCGCGTTACGCCCTGGCCCTGGCGCGGGTGCGCCATGTGGGCGATCCGGTGGCCTTCGTGGTCGCGGAAAGCCTGAATATAGCGCTCGATGCCCTGGAACTGATCGGGGTTGATTACGACACCCTGCCGGCGCTGGTTGATGGCCGAGGGGCGCTGGCCCCCGGCGCGCCGGAAATCTGGCCCGAAGCCGCCGGCAACCTGGCCTACCTGTTCGAAAAAGGCGATCGTGCGGCGGTCGATAAAGCCTTCGCGGCGGCGGCCCATGTGGTCGAGCTCGAGATCGTCAACAACCGGGTTTCGCCGGCACCCAGCGAACCCCGCGCCGCCATCGGCCGCCATGACCCGGCCACGGACACGCTGCATTTGCTGCTGACCGGCCAGGGCGTGCATGGCATCCGTGGCCAATTGGCCGAGGCCATTTTTAAAGTGCCGCCGGAACGACTCCACGTCGCCGCGCCGGATGTGGGGGGCGGTTTTGGCCTGAAGAATTTCGTCTATCCGGAATGGGTGCTCCTGCTCTGGGCCGCGCGGCGCCTGGGGCGGCCGGTGAAATGGGTGGCCGAGCGCAACGAGGAATTCATGAGCAGTACCCAAGGGCGCGATATCCATGCGGCCGCCCGTCTGGCGCTGGATGGGAAGGGGCGGTTCCTGGCGCTTTCCGTCGCCATGACCGCGAACATGGGGGCCTATCTTTCCTCTTTCGGGCCGGGGGTTTCGACCAATGCGGCATCCACCGCGATGGGCGGCATCTACGCCATTCCCAGCGTCTTCATGTCGGTGCGCGGCGCCTTCACCAACACGGTGCCCGTGGATGCCTATCGCGGCGCCGGCAAGCCCGAAGCCAATTACATTATCGAGCGCCTGATCGAGGCCGCCGCGCCTCGCCTCGGCATGGACCCGGTGGATCTGCGCCTGTTGAACGCCATTGACAGCTTCCCCTACCGCTCCGCCTTGGGAATCGAGATCGATACCGGCGATTTCAAGGGCAATATCGAAAGCGCCCTCCGCCTGGCCGACCGGGCCAGCTTTGAAGGCCGGCGCAAGGCGGCGGCCGGTGCCGGGCGCCTGCGCGGCATGGGCGTTGGCTGCTTTCTGGAAACCGCCCGCGGTGCCAACGCCGAAGGGGCCGAGGTCCGCTTCCGGGCCGACGGTGGCGTGGAACTGCGCCTGGGCACGGAAGCCAACGGCCAGGGCCACGAGACCGCCTTCAGCCAGATCGCCGCCGCCACCTTTGGCCTGCCGCTGGACGCCTTCCATTATATCCAGGCCGATACGGCGGAGGTGCGCGCCGGCAACGGCCATGGCGGCGCCCGTTCCATGCACATGGGCGGCAGCGCCCTGGTGGTGGCCATGGATGCGGTGCTGGCCAAGGCCCGGCCCATCGTGGCGCGGATGCTGCAGGCCAATGAGGCGGCGCTGGTCTTCGAAAACGGCGCCTTTGGCGTCTCGGGCAGCGACCGTTCGATCTCGTTGCTGGATGTCGCGGCGGAGGCTGGCGATGGCCTGGACAGTTATGGGCGGCGGGAAGATGCGCCCTTTACCTTTCCCAGCGGCTGCCATGTGGCCGAGGTCGAGATCGATGGGCAGACCGGGGCCCTGCGCCTGGAACGCTATCTTATGGTCGATGATTACGGCGCCATGATCAATCCGCGCCTGACCGAGGGCCAGGTGCACGGCGGCGTGACCCAGGGGATCGGCCAGGCCTTGCTGGAAAATCTCGTCTACGACCCCGATACGGCGCAATTGTTGAGCGGCACGTTTCTGGACTACACCCTGCCCCGCGCCGCCCACCTGCCGTCCTTCGCGGTCCACTTCCAACAGACCCCGACGGCGGCAAATCCCCTGGGGGTCAAAGGCTCCGGCCAGGCCGGCTGCATCGCCGCGCCGCAAACCATAATCTCCGCCATCCTGGACGCCTTGAAGCCCCTGGGCATCACCGACATTGACATGCCCGCCACCCCCGAGCGCCTGTGGCGCGCCATGAACGGCAAGCCGTAACGGCGGTATTCGGCGATTTTCGAGATTGTCCAAACCCTCCACGTCTATGCATGGGCGGCCATGAGACATTGCAATTGAATTATGACGACCGGTCGATATAATGTAAGATACAATGAAGCGGACGAGCAAACAGCCATCCAAACAGCGCGATGCGTTGATCTGGGCGGCGGCGAAATTGTTCCGCCGCCAGGGTTATAGCGGCACCGGTTTGCGCGACATTCTGGCCGCCAGCGGCGCGGCGCGGGGCTCCCTCTATCACTATTTTCCCGGCGGCAAGGAAGAGATTGGCGCGGCGGCGGTGACCGCCGCCGGCGGCTTGGTGACGGAAACCTTCGCCGAACTGGCGAAACAGGCCCATAGCCCCGCCGATTTCCTGCGCCGCTATACCGGACTGCTGGTGCGTTGGCTGGAAGCCTCGAATTTTTGTGACGGCTGCCCCATCACAACGACGCTGTTGGAAACCACTCCCGCCTCCCGCCCCATAACGGCGGCCGGGCAAGCCGTGTTCGCCGATTGGCTGGCGGTGATGGCGGCGATGCTGGCCCGCCACCATTGGCCGCTGGCGCGCATCCCGGCCACCGCCACCGCCATTATCGCCGGGCTCGAAGGCGCCCTCATGCTGGCCCGGGTTCAGGGTAGCGCCCAACCCATTCACGATACGGCCCAGGCACTTTGTGCCTTGCTGGAAACGCCGGGCCCGGAATTGCCCTAGGCAGGCGTTCGACTTGACGGTAGTTTGCCCTTAGCAACTCATCCCGCCCAAAACGCCAGCAGACGGCGCGACAACCCACGGATAATCCCCGGAAGGAAACCAACGATGGCTGATCTAGAAATGACCGTAGCGGGTGGCGTCGCCACCCTGACCATGAACCGGCCCGAGGCGCGCAACGCCCTGTCCATGGAGATGCGCAGCCAGATGGACGAGTTGTTCCATCAGGTGGAATTCGACGATGCCGTCCGTTGCGTGGTGCTGGAGGGCGCCGGCGATCACTTCATGGCGGGGGGTGATGTAAAGAATATGCACAAATATCTGAACAGCCACGATAGCGCCGAGACCCAGAGTTATTTTCTGCACCGCATTCACGACCTGCACACCATCATGT
>JAKZRK010000008.1:0-8555 GCA_047518225.1 Alphaproteobacteria bacterium
GTCCGTATACAGTTCGATCCGACAGGGCCGTTTCAGGGCCTCCAAGGCTTCAAGGCTGTATCCAGTGAGTTGATCGTTCCCCGCAATTAAGGAAATTCGCCTGATACATGCGGCGCGATTCGATGCATTTGGCACGCGCTACAGCCGTCCATAGGCGTCCAGGCCTTGCCGGGCCAGGGCGTCGGCGGCTTCGTTGCCGGCGTGGCCGGCGTGGCCCTTGACCCAGTGCCAGGTCATCTGATGCCGTTCCATGGCGGCCTCCAGGCGTTGCCACAGATCCACGTTCTTAACCGGCTTCCTGGCGGCGGTTTTCCAGCCGTTGCGCTTCCAATTGACGATCCATTTGGTGATGCCGTCGCGCAGATACACGCTGTCCGTATACAGTTCGATCCGACAGGGCCGTTTCAGGGCCTCCAAGGCTTCAATGGCGGCGAGAATTTCCATGCGGTTGTTGGTGGTACTGGGTTCGCCGCCCTTTAATTCCCGTTCATGTTCGCCGAACTGCAACAGGGCGCCCCAACCGCCCGGCCCCGGATTGCCCGAGCAGGCGCCATCGGTATAGATCACCACTTCGTCCAACGGGGCATCCATTGGCCTTAATCCAACCCGTAGGCGCCAGGGCCGCCAATGCGGCGGTGAAAACGCATTTTGTGCAAATATTCCAAGGGGTCCTTGGGCTTCACCATGGCGCCATCAACCTGGTTCAACCAGTCATACAGGCGGGTCAGCAGAAACCGCAGGGCGGCACCACGGGCCAACAGAGGCAAGGCGGCCAGTTCCGCATCATTGACCGGGCGGACATCCCGATAGGCGGACAACAGACGCCGGGCCTTGGTAATGTTGAACTCGGCGCCCCGTTCGAAACACCAGGCGTTCAGACAAATTGCCAGGTCGTAGGCCAGGGCATCGGTGCAGGCAAAGTAGAAATCGATCAGGCCCGTCAGCTTGTCGCCCATGAAAAAGACATTGTCGGGAAATAGATCCGCGTGGATAACCCCGGTCGAAAGATCGGTGGGCCATCGTTGGGACAGATCGTCGAATTCCCACGCGATCTCCGCGCCCAAGCCACTGGCAACCTCGTCCGCCCGGGGTGCCGTGGCCGCGACCAGTTCTCCCCAACCCTCCAGTGAAAGGGCGTTGCGCCGGGTTTGGGCAAAATCCTGACCGGCCAGATGCATGCGCGCCAGGGCGGCGCCGACTTCGGCGCAATGCACCGCCGTCGGACGTTTTGGCCAGATACCTTGTAGAAAGGTCACCACGGCGGCGGGCTTGCCCGCCACCTGGCGCAGGGCGCGGCCGTCGCGGCCGTGGATGGTCGGCGGGCAAGGCACCCCGCGATCGGCGAGATGATCCAATAGGCTGAGGAAAAACGGCAGATCTTGTGCGTCAACCCGCTTTTCATAAATTGTCAGGATAAAGCTGCCCCGGTCGGTCTGTAGCAGATAGTTGGTATTTTCCACGCCTTCGGCGATGCCTTTGCACGCCGTGACCGTGCCGATGTCATATTCCGCCACGAAGTCACGCAGCTCTTCATCGTTGATCTCCGTGTAAACCGCCATGACCGCCGCTACCCAGCTAACCGCGCAATTCCGTGGGTAGTTTGAACTCCATCTCCTCGTTCGCCGTGATGATCTGTTCAACGCTGACATCGAAATGTTGGCGAAACGCGGTAAGGACCTCCTCCACCAGTACTTCCGGGGCCGAGGCGCCGGCGGAAATACCAATGCAGTGCCGGTCCGCCAGATCTTGCCAAACAATATCGTCGGCCCGCTGGATCAGACGGTTGTAGTCGCAGCCCGCGCCTTCCGCCACTTCCACCAGACGCCGGGAATTCGACGAGTTGGGCGCGCCAATAACGAACAGGCCGTCACAGCGGCCGGCAATGGCCTTGACCGCCGCCTGCCGATTTGTCGTGGCGTAACAAATGTCGCCCTTGCGCGGGCCGGCCAGATCGGGAAACCGCTGGCTTAAGACGTCGACGGCGCTGGCGGTGTCGTCCACGGACAAGGTTGTCTGGGTGATATAGGCGATTGGCGCGCCTTCGGGCGGGTTGAACGTCTCCGCCTCGGCCGCGGATTGCAGCAGGGTTATCGCACCGGGCGGCAATTGTCCCATGGTGCCCACCGCCTCCGGGTGGCCGGCATGACCCAGCATCACCACATGGCGGCCTTTGGCATGGTGGTTTTCCGCCTCGCGGTGCACCTTGGTCACCAATGGGCAGGTGGCGTCCAGAAAAGAGAGCCCCCGGCGGCGGGCGTCCTCGGGGACCGATTTTGCCACCCCATGGGCCGAAAAAATTACCATGCCGCCGTCGGGCACCTGGTCCAGCTCATCGATGAAGATCGCGCCGCGGCGTTCCAAACCTTCCACCACATAGCGGTTATGGACGATTTCATGGCGCACGTAGACCGGCCTGCCATAGCGTTGCAGGGCCAATTCAACGATTTGAATGGCCCGGTCGACCCCGGCGCAAAAGCCCCGCGGTGCCGCCAGCAGAATTGTGATCGCGCGTTTGCCCATTTCGCTCATGTTGGCTACGTTGACATCGAATGGTCCTATATACTCCGAATGGGCTCTGGTACAAATTGGAGCTTGGTAATTCAGAGTGATCCGCGATTTAGCATGATAAATATGAAATGTCTCCGCGATGCTGGCAGGGTGATCATCCTGATTGGCCTTGGCTCCCTGCTTCTATCGGGCTGTTCATTGTTCCAGACGGGTAGACCCAAGGCCTGTCCCCGGGTTTCCCTGTTGAACGAGGCCGCCAAGATGACCCAGTATCGGGACGGGCCGGGCAGGGATTTGATTGATGTGCTGTTCGAAGCGCGGGTGAATGACGTTAATTGGCGCTGTAATTATACGGGCAAACGTCTGGGTGTGGTGGCCACGATTGATATCGTTGCCCAACGTGGTCCCGCGTCCAAGGGGGGCAACGCAAATGTACCGTTCTTTGTCGCCATCATCGACAAGGACCAGAGCATCGTGGCCAAGCAGGAGTTCCAAAGCGAGATCAAGTTTGGCGGCGTCCGCCGCCGGGCCGGTGCACGGGAGGAAATCGAACAGATCATCTTCCTGAAAACGAACGAAAGCGGGACGGATTATGAAATCATCGTCGGTCTACAATTAACCGAGGCGCAACTGCGGCAGAATCGCGGCCGGCGCTTTTAGCGCGGACCATCAGGCGGGCCGCCAAAGGGCCGCGATGCGGCGGCGTTTTGGCGGCAGTCATGGGAATTGCCAATGCGCCGTTGACTCCCCGTCCCGTCCGCCTATCATTCTGCTACCGCCTGTTGCCGGCTTGTGGTGCCGGTTCAGGTGGCCAGACAGATGAACCTCGCGGGAGAGTTCAGACAGAATATCGATGCAGGTTGCATGGATGTCCGGCTGATGCCGAAGGAGCAAGCACCCCGCAAACTCTCAGGCCCATGGACCGCGGGGGGATGTCACTCTGGAAAGCAGGCGCGACCACGCAAGTGTTCTGGGCGGATGCGCCCTGGCATGAAAAACGCGCTTCACCGAAGGGGCAAGGTTCCGCCGATTGGTTGGCCGTGATAATCGGCCGATCGGGGCGGAACGAACTCTCTCAGGTCCGACGACAGATTGGGGGCGGTGGAATCCATGATGGAGTCCGCGCCGGATACTGTTGGAGGATCGAATGGGCAATCCGCCTGACCGAAACGCGCCGGATGACGGGCACCCGCAAGGGCCGCTGAAGAAAACCCCGCTGCATGATCTGCAGGTGGAACTGGGGGGCAAAATGGTGCCCTTCGCCGGCTATGAAATGGCGGTGAATTTTCCCCTGGGCGTATTGGGCGAACACAAACACACCCGCGCCGCCGCCGGCCTGTTCGATGTCTCCCACATGGGGCAGGTGCGCCTGCATGGCGCCGGCCGGGCGAGGGCCTTGGAAAGCCTGTTGCCGGCGGATATCGCCAGCCTGGCGCCCGGCGCGATGCGCTATAGCCAACTGACCAATGACCAGGGCGGCATCATTGATGACCTGATCGTGACCAACGCCGGCGATTGCCTGTTTCTGGTCGTCAATGGAGCCAACAAAGACGGCGATTTGGCCCATATCGAAGCCGCCATGCCGGCGGGCATCAGGGTGGAATATCGTAGCGGCGACGCCTTGCTGGCGCTGCAGGGCCCGGTCGCGGCGGCGGTCATGGCCCGCTTGGCGCCGAGCGCGGAAAACTTGATCTTCATGACGGCGATGGCGATCAAGATCGGCGGCGTGGATTGCTATGTCTCGCGCTCGGGCTATACCGGTGAAGATGGCTTCGAGGTTTCCCTGCCCGGTGCCCGGGCCGAGGAACTGGTGGCTCTGTTGTTGGCGGCGGGAGAGGTTGAACCCATCGGTCTGGGCGCCCGTGACAGCCTGCGCCTGGAAGCCGGCCTGTGCCTGCATGGCCATGACATCGACACCACGACAACGCCCGTCGAGGCCGGCCTGAACTGGTCGATCCAAAAGCGCCGCCGCGAGGAAGGCGGCTTTCCGGGTAGCGCTGTCATTCAGGCACAGTTACGGGATGGCCCGGCCCGAAAACGGGTCGGCGTTCTGCCCCAAGGCCGGGCCCCGGCGCGGGAAGGTACCGCTATCCTTGACGGCGAAGGCGCGGCCATTGGCGCCGTGACATCGGGCGGCTTTGGCCCCAGCCTCGGCGGGCCCCTCGCCATGGGCTATGTCGCCGCCCCGCATGCCAAGCAGGGCAGCTCCTTGGGCCTGGTGGTGCGCGGCAAGACCCTTCCGGCCCAGGTGGCCAAGATGCCCTTTGTGCCTGCCCGCTATCATCGCGGTTAGGGAAAATATTTCGAAATTCATGAGGAGGAAACAACCATGAGCGAGATTTATTACACCGAAGATCACGAATGGATCCTGGTAGAAGGCGACATTGGTACCTGCGGTATCTCCGAGTTCGCCCAGGAACAGTTAGGCGATATCGTTTACGTGGAATTGCCCGAGCCGGGCAGGACGGTGGCCCAGAATGACGAATTGGCCGTGGTTGAATCGGTCAAGGCCGCGTCTGAAATTTATGCGCCGGTCAGCGGTGAAGTCACCGAAAGCAACGATGAACTGGTTGATGACCCGGCCAAGGTAAACGCGGATGCCATGGGCGATGGCTGGTTTTTCAAAATCCGGTTAAGCGACGCGAAGGAACTGGAGGATTTATTGGATAAGGCATCCTACGAGACCCTGATCGCCGGGCAGCAATGATGCGTTATCTGCCCCATACCCCCGCCGATCGCCAGGCCATGTTGGCGGCCATTGGCGTCGATCGGATCGATGACCTGTTTATGGACGTGCCCGGTAAGGCTCTGTTGCCGGAAGCCCTGGATCTACCCCACCATGCCGGCGAGATGGCGGTTGAGCAAAGCCTGGCGGCGCTGGCCGGCCGCAACTTGCCGGCCGGCGCGGCGGCCTCTTTTCTGGGCGCCGGCGCTTATCGCCACCATGTCCCCGCGGCGGTCGATCATTTGATCCAGCGCTCCGAATTCCTGACCTCCTATACCCCCTATCAGCCGGAAATCAGCCAGGGCACTCTGCAGTATTTGTTCGAATTTCAGACCCAGGTGGCGCTGTTGACCGGCATGGAAGTGGCCAATGCATCCATGTACGACGGCGCCTCCGCCTGTGCCGAAGCGGTCTTGATGGCCCATCGGGTGACCAAGCGGAACAAGGCGGTGCTGTGCGGCGGCCTGCATCCCCACTATGCCGAAGCGGCGGCGACGGTGACCCAGTTCATTGAATTCGCGGTCGATGCCCGCCCGCCCAACCCCGACCTGGCGGAAGATCTTGCCGCCTTGATCGATGATGATACCGCCTGTGTGGTGGTGCAGACGCCGGATCTGTTTGGCCGCCTGCATGATTTGCGGCCCCTGGCCGCCGCCGCCCATGCCAAGGGGGCCATGCTGGTTGCCGTGGTGACCGAATTCGTCTCCCTGGGCGCCGTGACCTCGCCCGGTGAAATGGGCGCCGATATCGTGGTGGGCGAGGGGCAGGCAATTGGCAATGCGCTGAATTTCGGCGGTCCCTATCTGGGCCTGTTCGCCACGCGGCAGAAGTTCGTGCGTCAAATGCCGGGCCGGGTGTGCGGGCAAACCGTGGATGAAGACGGCCGGCGCGGTTATGTGCTGACGCTTTCGACGCGCGAGCAGCATATTCGGCGGGAAAAGGCGACCTCGAACATCTGTACCAATTCGGGTCTGTGCTGTCTGGCCTTCTGTATCCATCTGTCTCTATTGGGAGAGGTGGGCTTGCGCCGATTGGCGCAGCTGAACCATGTCCGGGCCGTGCAATTGGCGGAACAACTGGCGGATCTGGATGGTGTCGAGGTGGTGGACGAAAGTTTTTTCAACGAATTTACCCTGCGTCTGCCCAGAGCGGCGGCGGGCATCGTGGAGGAACTTGTCGGCCACGGCGTCCTGGCCGGGGTGCCCGTCAGCCGTCTGTATCCCGACAAGCCGGAACTGGCCAATTTATTGCTGGTTGCCACTACCGAAACCAATAACGAGGGGGACGTGGCGGTATTCATCAATGCCCTGCGCGAGGTGCTGTAATGGCCACTCAATTCGAGACCGGCAGCGGACATCGAGGCCTGGATCTAGCCGAGCCGTTGATTTTTGAACTGGATGGTCCGGGCCGCTGTGGTGTCGATCTGCCGGAACCCGGCCAGATATCAAATCGTTTGGGCGGGTTGGAGCGGGGGGAGGCCATTGGCCTGCCCGGTTTGTCTGAACCACAGGTAATCCGCCATTTCGTGCGCCTGTCGCGTAACAACTTTGCCATCGATGCGGGGCTTTACCCATTGGGCTCCTGCACCATGAAGCATAATCCGCGCCTGAACGAAAAACTGGCGCGCCTGCCCGGCTTTGCCGATCTGCATCCCATGCAACCCATGGAAACCGTGCAGGGCGCGTTGGAATTGATCGATACCCTGGCCGATTGGTTGCTGGCCCTGACGGGCATGCCGGCCATAGCCATGTCGCCCGCCGCCGGTGCGCATGGAGAATTGTGCGGCCTGATGTGTATTCGAGCCGCATTGGAGGCAAAGGGCGATGCGCGCGAGGTGGTGTTGGTGCCAACCTCGGCCCATGGCACCAATCCGGCCACGGCCGCGTTTTGCGGCTATCGCATCGAACAAATCCCTGCCGATGACCGGGGCCGGGTCGATCTGCCCGCGCTGAAGGAAAAGTTGGGACCCCACGTCGCCGCGATCATGCTGACCAACCCCAACACCTGCGGTCTGTTCGAAAACCAGATCATCGAGATTGCCCGGGCCGTTCACGACGTGGGCGCTTATTTTTATTGCGATGGGGCCAATTTCAACGCCATCGCCGGCAAGGTGCGGCCCGGCGATCTGGGCATTGATTGCATGCATCTGAACCTGCACAAGACCTTTTCCACCCCCCACGGCGGTGGCGGTCCGGGCAGTGGCCCGGTGGTTCTGGCAGAAGCGCTGGCGCCTTACGCCCCCCTGCCAATGGTGGTGCGCGGGGCGAAAGGGTTGGAGCTGGTGGAACAAAAATCAGAGGCCAAGGGCACGGCGGCCAGCTTTGGCCGCCTGAAGGGCTTCCACGGCCAGATGGGCATGTTCGTCCGTGCCCTGGCCTTCATTCTTAGCCACGGCGCCGATGGCCTGCGCCAGGCTTCGGAAGACGCGGTGTTGAACGCCAATTATATTCTGGTCCGGTTGCAGGATCTTCTATCGCTGTCGTTCCCCGGCCCTTGCATGCACGAGGCCCTGTTCGACGATAGATTTTTGAAGGACACCGGCGTCTCCACGCTGGATTTCGCCAAGGCCATGATCGACGAGGGATTTCACCCCATGACCATGTATTTCCCCCTGGTGGTCTCGGGTGCGATGTTGATCGAGCCTACGGAATCTGAATCCAAGGATAGCCTGGATCAATTTATCGCCACCATGCGGCATCTGGCCGAGCGGGCCCAGCGCGGTGATGCTAAATTTTTCACTAGCGCCCCCCACCTGGCGCCATACCGGCGCCTGGACGAAACCAAGGCGGCCCGCAGCCCGGTCCTGCGCTGGCGGCCAGAGGTTCCCGAGGCCGCGGACTAGGGGGTTGATATAGGGGGGCTATTAATTTTCGTCGAGCGAATTCCCTTCCGGAACGGAATCTGTCGGGATGGATGTTTCCCGCTTTCGGTGCCGGCCGCATCCGGCGGTAAAGGCAATTACAGGTTTGTGCGCTCCACAAAACTATCGATAATGCAGATCGGTGAAGATTTCAGTAAATTAGCCCTTTCGGTTTCCTCGCTTATTTGGCTCAACTCTCTGGCCAGATGCAATGGTTCCCTGTTTTGTGCCACCTTGGATCCGTCAACGATCAGGCGGATGACCCGGGCATCGGCGTCATATTCCGAATGCGCGGTGATGGGGTTGGCCCAATTTAGGAATAAAGCTTGCCTATCCGGTTTACACCCACACCCACTAGGGCTAGAATGGGCGCAAACCGGATATAGGGGAGCGCGCCATGGATGTTCTCGACCGCGCCGATCTCCCATTCCCGCATTCGCTACCCGAGTTCCAGCGACTTTT
>JAKZRK010000009.1:0-17685 GCA_047518225.1 Alphaproteobacteria bacterium
CCGCCCAGCCTACCATCAAGTCCCCCTGACGATCCTTCTGCTGTCCCATCGTCATCAGCGAATCCCCCGGCCAAATCAGAACGTCAAAGAATCAGACCAGGCCGCTTGTGTCCAGTGCCAACTTCGTCAACGGGCTGTTAGGCTCTTGCCGATGCCCAGGTTATCGGTAAGAAGTACGACGCGCCATTTACCGTTGGGAATATTGGCCGTAAATTTCTTCACGTTGACCACGCCGTCGGATAACAGGTTGTCGCTGGACGGGCGGCGCAGGGCCCGGCGGTCCGCGCCGGCCAACCGCTTGTCATTGGCTGTGACGTGTTGGAAGTTTGCCATTGTGGTCGAATCCGGGGGGCCGAAGTCAAAGCCGAATGAACGCGGCGACAGCCTAAAATTACTCGACAATCTAACTCCGGCGATGGGCGTCGCGAACAACGCCCGACGGCTGGCTTGGGCGATGGCGGTGATGGCATCTTGCAGGGCGATCGGGTCGGCGGAAATCTTGGAGGTCCACAAGGCCTTGATCAGATCGTTGGTCCGCCCTTCCAACTGTTGGGCCCGGCCGCTGAATTGGGCCAAATATTGCCGCAGCACGGCCTGACCCTTTTGCGTCCCGCTGGTCGCGCCATCCAGGGCGGCCGCGGGCGAAATGCTCTGGGCGGCGGCACGGTTCGGGCTGGCGGCGATGGTCAGGGCGCAGACCATACCGGTCAGAATGGCGCCTTGCAATCCGCGAAATAGCAGGCTCATTTTAAGCTCCTCGGTGGCGCGCCGTGCCATGGCGCCCCGGAATTGGGCGGCCAAGCATGAATCGCGCAAACCCTCTATGCTATCTTATCATACTTGGTCTCATGGGCCGCCCCCGTCAATGGCCGTCAAAAATCCGCGCAAGTTAGCAATTTTTATGCAAAATCTGTTCCAATGATGCAGTCTTTGGCGAATATGTTAAGAAACCGCCAACGCGGGGATGCGCCTGACCCGTGGGCCCCTGCCGAATTGTGTCAAATTGGGGCGGTGCGGCGCTTGCCATCGCATACCGCGCCATGAGTGGATCCGGGCCGTGGCCCTTGTTGCTGGCCGGCGATCAGGCTGATGCGCTCGATATCACGCCGGCTTCGCTGGACCGCCTGGCGGAACTAATCGGTCCCGCCCTGGCCCGGAATTTGCTGCCTGACACAGGCATGGCGTTGGCGGACGGCGATGTCGTGCAAAGCCGGCTGGCGAACAGGTTTCGCCGCGCCGACGGCCTGCGGTGGGCCCGTCACGCGGCTGTTCACGGCATCCAGGTAGTCTGCATCAAGGGCCTGGCGGCGGCGCACTTGTTTTACCCCGACCCCGATTTGCGCACCATGTCCGATGCGGATCTGCTGGTCGCCGGCGCCAGCCGCGACCCTCTGGTGGCGCTCTATTAGGCTGCCGGATTGCGCTTTCACCAAGCCCAGGCACGCTCTCCCTGGGGCTTCCTTTCCGATGCATCGCTGTTGCCCCTGACCAGCGCGGATGGCGCCAGTAATATTGATTTGCATGTTCACCCCGACGCCTGGCCTCTGCATTTGGGCCTGTCCGGCGCCGATGTTTTTGCCGCCGCCCGGGTCATAGACACCGGCGACGGCGACATTTGGGTGCCCAGTGTCACCCACATGCTGCTGTTGTCCGCCAGTCATGCCGCCCGCGATCTGTTTGGCCCCTCAACGGCGAAATCCCTGATCGATGCCGCCCGGTTGCTGCGGCAAAATGGCGGCGAGGTGGATTGGCGGGAGTTCGAGGGACGCCTGCGCCCGGGCCGGGTGGAAAAGCCGGTGCGGGCCTTTTTGGCCATATTGAAGCGTCTTGGCGCTGACACCCGTGCCGTGCCCGAACGTCTGACGCAGGCGGGGGGGGGGGCGGAATTCGAGCGTGCGGTGGCGGATTATGCCGCTTTGTTTCCCATCGACGCCGGCGCCCTGGCCCGCGCCCGGCGGGAGCTGTTGTTGTGCGCCGAACCCGGCGTCGCCATGGGGCGCAACTGGCAACGCCTGAGCGGCCTGTTCCATCGCCGTCGTTAGAGCACATTCGAACCATACCGGGTCATTTGACCGGCGTGGGTGCCTTGGCCGCACCGCTTCCCTTCGCTATGGTGCGCCGGCATGAGTAATGATCTTGATATGACTGCCCTGGCGGGGGCATTGGGCACGGGGGACCGCCGTGCCCTGGCCCGCGCCATAACGCTTGTGGAATCCACCCGGCCCGAACACCGTGTCCTGGCCGAGGCTTTGCTGGCGGCCTTGCCGGCCACGAAGGAGCCCGCCATCCGTCTGGGCATCACCGGGGCGCCGGGGGTTGGTAAATCCACCTTTATAGAGGCCTTTGGCGGCCATCTGACAGGTCTGGGGCGGCGGGTCGCGGTGCTGGCGGTGGATCCTTCCTCCGCGCGCACGGGCGGCTCGATCCTGGGCGATAAGACCCGCATGCCATTGTTGTCCGGCGACCCCAACGCCTTCATCCGGCCGACGCCCGCGGGCCGCTCCGTGGGCGGCGTGGCCCGGCGCACCCGCGAGGCCATGGCCCTGGTGCAGGCCGCCGGTTATGACATCATCATCGTCGAAACCGTGGGCGTGGGCCAATCGGAATATGCCGTCGCCGATATGGTGGATATGTTCCTGCTGCTGTTGGCGCCGGGGGGCGGCGATGAGTTGCAGGGCATCAAGCGCGGCATCATGGAACTGGCCGACTTGGTGGTGGTCAATAAAGCCGACGGCGCCTTGGCCCCGGCAGCCAACAACGCGGCGGCTGATTACCGCAACGCCCTTAATCTGATCAGGCCGAAAACAACCGCCTGGCGGGCCCAGGTACTATTGGCCTCGGCCCTGTTGGGGGAAGGATTGGCGGAAATCTGGCAGGTGGTGCAGAAGTTTCAGACCGCCCTGGCCGCCGATGGCAGCCGACAGGCGGGCCGCGCCACCCAGGCGCGGCGCTGGTTGTGGGAAGAAATCCAGGACGGCCTGATGGACGAGCTGAAATCGGACCCGGCGCTCAGCGCCCTGATCGCGGCCCGTGAAGAGCAGGCGGGCCGGGGAGAGATCACGCCCTCGGCCGCCGCGCGGGACATCCTGGCGGCGTTTTTGCGGCCCAGGGAAGAACGCTGAAGCAGCCTATTTTCGATGTTCGGCCCAGCCTGGATGGGCCAGTTGCCTGCGCAGCATTTTGCCTACCACCTTGGTTTGTTTTTCGCCCGGCATTGCCAGTTGATCCAGCAACTCCGCCGTGCGCACCGCATCTTCGTAGCGGGCGATCAGGCCGTCGCGCAGTTGGAACAAGCCGACCCCGTCCATGAAGATGCGCCTGCCCTTGATATGGGGCAACTTGCAATCGTAACTGAACAGCCAGCGGGCATAACCGGTGGTGCCGTTGTCGACCGGGTCGAGCATGCGCCAGAGAAAATTTTCACCGTCCCGATGAAACCGGCCTTCCAGCATTTGGGCGATGGCGTCGCGGCCGTGGTATTCGCCATAAAAGACGTCGTCGTAGATGCCATCCTCGGTGAAAAGGGCGCTGAACCGGCCACCGTCACCCATTTCGACCGCATTGGTAAAGGCGTCTAGAATTTCCGAGAAACTGCGCTGCATGATATCTTCGCTTTCTTTTCTCTGGCGATCTTACCAACGCGCTTGACGTCGGCGGTCCATTTGCCTAAAAAACGCCGCTCCGTCGGCACTTCCGCCGCTGGAACTAATAGGATGATCAGGCCATGGCGCGGCGTTGCGAACTTACCGGAAAAGGCGTGTTGACGGGCAATAATGTCTCGCATGCCCATAATAAGACACGGCGGCGGTTCCTGCCAAATGTACAGGAAATGGCCCTGCACTCGGATGCGCTGGGCCGTGCGGTGCGTTTGAAGATTTGCGTCTCCGCCCTGCGCACCGTCGAGAAAAAGGGCGGCCTGGATGCCTTTCTGACCGACGCCAAGGACCGTCAGCTATCCCTTAGGGCCCGCCGCCTGAAGCGCGCCGTGGCAAAAGCAGTGGACGGGGCCGCCGAGGCGACCGCCGCGGCATAGCCCGGAGCTGCTGCAGTAGGCATCCAATGCCGTCATTCAGCCAGGTGGAACTGCAACAGCAATGTGCGTTGCAGGGGGCTGAAGTTGTCGTCCGATAGCAAATAGATCAACCAGCCGCCGCCCGGGTCGGGGTGGACCGCCAGGCCTTCGAAATTATCCACCGACAGGGGCGGGGCCAGCCGGGCCAGTTCCTCGTCGATCAGCCGTCCGCCGGCTTTAATCCGCGCCGCCGGGATGCGCGATAGCCGGGCGCCCATGCCGCCGCTGAAGGTAAAGCGCCGCTGCAGTAAAAGCACGTCGCCATTGGGCAGGGCGGCCAGATCCGTGGGCCGAAAGATGCCCACGCTTGGCCAATAGACCTGGCCCAGGCTTTGCCCGTCCGCCGCCAGCAACCAGCCGATATAGTCGCCCGCACCATCGACCCCGCCTTTATTGCCGCGGAATTTTTCGCTCAACAGCAGAATCCGGCCGTCCGGCAGGGGCGTCATGGCCTCCAGGCCGCCATTGCGGGGCGCCTCGCCGATGCCGGGCGGGGTGGCAAACAGGCTGGGCCTTCCCAACAAGTCGGCATAGCGCAGCACCCGGTGGCGGCGCTCGAAGCTGACCAGATAGCTGCCGTCGGCAAGCCTTTCCACCGCCTCGGCATCCTGATGCCGTTTGTCCAAGCCCTGGGGCAGAGGCCGGCCATCAATGCCGCGCAGGCGGTGCATCTCGGCCTCGCTCAGACCCTGCAGCCGGCCCCGCCCGTCCACTCGCAGCCGGGCGCGCAGCAGATCACCGTGATCGGACACCGCGATCAAGCCATCGCCATTTGGCGACAGGCTCAAACCCGACAAGCCGCCGAAATAAGTGGCGTCGCTGCTCAATACAAAGCCGGAGCGGAACGCCAGCTTGCCGACATGGCTTTGACCGGGCTTTTCTGGATTCAGGAAAATCTCCTGGGTATCAATCCGCAGTTTCCCGTTCCGGGCGCCGGCCAAGGGCGGCAGGGCGCAGCCCGACAACAGCATGCCCAGCAGAGCGGCGATGACGGTCATATATCTCGGTGCGTTCATCCAGTATCCGCCCGTTGGACCGCAACGGGCTCTGGGTAGCGATTTATGCTGGCGGCCCAACTCAGTCTATTGGGTTCAGGCTACCCTGCGGCGCGGCGAACGCCGCGGGCCTTGATCCGCCTCGTCATCGAATAATTCGGCCAGCTTGTCCATCAGGGCGCCGCCCAATTGTTCGGCGTCCACGATGGTGACGGCGCGTTGATAGTAGCGGGTGACGTCATGGCCGATGCCGATGGCGATCAATTCCACGGGCGATTGGTTTTCGATCCAATGGATCGCCGCGCGTAGATGCTTTTCCAGATAATTGCCGGCATTCACCGACAGGGTTGAATCGTCCACCGGCGCGCCGTCGGAGATCACCATCAGAATGCGCCGCTGTTCAGGCCGGTAAACCAGGCGGTTATGGGCCCAGATCAGCGCTTCGCCGTCGATGTTTTCCTTCAACAGGCCTTCACGCATCATCAGGCCAAGGCCACGCCGGGCCCGGCGCCAGGGCGCATCGGCGCTCTTGTAGACGATATGACGCAAATCGTTCAGCCGCCCGGGCGCCGCCGGTTTGCCCTCGCGCAGCCATTTTTCCCGGCTCTGGCCGCCTTTCCAGGCCCGGGTGGTGAAGCCCAGGATTTCCACCTTGACCGCGCAGCGTTCCAAGGTGCGGGCCAGAATATCGGCGCACATGGCGGCCACGGTGATCGGCCGGCCGCGCATGGAACCGGAATTGTCTATCAACAGCGTGACCACGGTATCGCGGAAGTCCGTGTCCTGCTCTACCTTGAAGGACAGGGGCAGAAGTGGGTTGGTGACGATCCGCGACAGCTTGCCCGCGTCCAGCATGCCTTCTTCCAGATCGAATTCCCAGCTACGTGTCTGCTTTGCCATCAGGCGCCGCTGCAGGCGGTTGGCCAGGCGCGCCACGACGCCTTGCATGTTGGAAAGCTGTTGATCCAGGTAGGCGCGCAGGCGGCCAAGTTCCTCGGCATCGCACAGCTCGCCAGCCTCGATAACCTCGTCGAATTCGTCCGAAAAGTAACGGTACGGGGGCTCGTTCGGGTTTTCCGGCAGCATGTCGCCCGGCCGCCATTGCCGCCGCCCCCGGCCCGGTTCCTCGCTGCCCGACATGGCATCGGCATCTTCCGCTTCCATCTCGGAATCGGCTTCGGCGTCGCCGTCGGCCGAGCCGTCCTGGGAATCCGAACCATCCGGATCGCCGCCGTCATCGGCCGCGCCTTCACCACCGTCGCCTTCGCCCTCGCCGTCGGCCATTTCTTCTTCGTCGTTTTCCGGATTATCTTCCAGATCGTCGGATTCCGTACCGTCTTCATCGCCCAGATCCAGATCGGCGATCAGTTTCCGGGTCAGACGGGCAAAAGCGTTCTGGTCGGTAATCTTGCCTGTCAGGCCGGCCAAGTCATCGCCGGCTTTTTCCTCGACCCAGGGCCGGATATGTTCGACCATGGGTTTGGCCGAAGCGGGCGGCGCCTTGCCGGTCAATCGTTCCCGCACCAGCAGGCCGACCACCTCCGGCAGCAACGCCTCGCCCGGGTCATTGACCGCCGCATAGCCGCGCGCCCGGCAGCGTTCCTCCAACATGGCGTCCAGATTGTCCGAGACGCCCATCATCCGTTTGGCGCCCAGGGACTCCACGCGGGCCTGCTCCGCCGCTTCGTAGACGGCGCGGGCGGTCGCGCCTTTCGGCTGGTTCAGGGCGTGCAGGCGGTTGTCATGGTGCCGTTGCCACAGGGCCAGCGCATCGCCACTGCCCCTGACATGGGCGACTTCCTCCTCGCCCAATTCCCGGCTTGGGGTAGGCAGGCGATTGCGGCCGCCACCGGTGGCGGTACCCTCGGCGCCAAAATTCACGGTCAGTTCGCTATCCCGCGCAATGGCACGCACCGCCGCCGTCACGGCGCGTTTGAACGGTTCGACCGGGTTTTCCGGCTTGATCATCGGCATGGCGTCACGATATTTGAATATGGGCCGCCGATTCGGGCAATTCCTCGCCGAAGCAGCGTTGATAATATTCCGCCACCAACGGCCGCTCCATCTCGTCGCAACGGTTCAGAAAGCTGACCCGGAAGGCGAAGGCGATATCATTGAAGATGCGGGCGTTATCGGCCCAGGTGATCACCGTCCGCGGTGACATCACGGTCGATATGTCACCGTTCATAAAGCCCGAACGGGTCAAATCGGCGACCGAAACCATGGAGTTGATGTTCTTCTGGCCCTCTTCGTCCCGCCAGTCCGGGACCTTGGAGGTGACGATACGCACTTCATCGTCGTGGGGCAGATAGTTCAAGGTGGTGACGATGTTCCAGCGGTCCATCTGCCCCTGGTTGATCTGCTGGGTACCGTGGTACAGCCCCGTGGTATCGCCCAGACCGACCGTATTGGTGGTGGCGAACAGGCGGAAATAGGGGTGCGGTTTGATCACCCGGTTTTGGTCCAACAGGGTCATCTTGCCCTCGGCTTCCAAGATCCGTTGGATCACGAACATCACGTCGGGCCGGCCGGCGTCATATTCGTCGAACACCAGGGCGCAGGGATGCTGCAGGGTCCAGGGCAGGATGCCCTCGCGGAATTCGGTAATCTGCTTGCCGTCGCGAATGACGATGGCGTCCTTGCCCAGCAGGTCGATACGGCTGATGTGGCTATCCAGGTTGACCCGGATGCACGGCCAGTTCAGGCGCGTGGCCACCTGTTCGATGTGGGTCGATTTACCGGTGCCGTGATAGCCCTGGATTATGACCCGCCGGTTGTAGGCGAAACCGGCCAGAATTGCCATGGTGGTTTCATGGTCGAACTGGTAGGACTCGTCCAGATCCGGCACGAGTTCCGAAGATTGAGAGAAGGCCGGCACATTCATGTTGCTGTCCAGGCCGAAGGTTTCGCGCACGCCGCGCGTGATGTCGGGTTCGTCAAGGGGGTGAACCGATGTCTCATCGGCGGTGGCAATCAGCGTCATTGGTACGGAATCCTATTGCTTGCGTTATCGCGTCATATCAATTGCCCCGGACCAAATGTTACGCCAAGTCGGAGGACATTAGGTTGCTATACGCCTCATTGATCGATTTGAAGCGCTCTTCGGCTTGTTTAGCGCCGCCATTCGCATCGGGGTGAAAACGTTTTACCAGTTGCTTATAACGCATTTTGATGTCTTGCAAGTTCGCCGTTTCATCTAAATCCAGCAGGGCAAGATCCCGGCGTTGTTTATGGGTTCGTTTCGGCCCCGGATTTGCCGTTCTGGATTGACCGTCCTCGCCTTCAAAAAGGCCATGATGATCTCTCACCCGGCCCTCCATCCAGGCCTTGTAGCCGCGCTCGCCCAATTTCCATGTCGGGCGGTGCCCGGTCACCGCTTCGGTCCGGAATCTTTCAATTTCGTCCTGGTTCATGCCGGTGAAATAATCCCAGCTACGGTTATAGGCGCTTACGTGTTCCAGGCAGAACCAATAGAATTCCTCCAGGCTGGTTTTTGATTTCGGCGCCCGGTACTCGGCGGCCTGTCCGCAGCCGGCAAAGTCGCATTTGCGCCCCGGCTCTCCTGACGGTTCGTCTACCCGGGTTCGTGACACCGGTATGTCATTCTTGGTTCTAGCCACGGTTGGAGTATGCTGGCATCGGGCGCGGCTTTCAAGAGTCCAGGCGCGCCCTGGAACGCCGGCCGAGGCGGCCAACGGCCGATATTTATCTTGGCTGCCATATTTGAACGTTGATCATGGAAAATAGGAGCCAGCACCATGTCCATGGCCGCCATAATCGAACAAAAGCTGCATGCCGCCCTGGCGCCCGTGAGGCTAGAAGTGGAGGACCAATCGCACCAGCATGCCGGTCATGCCGGCGCTCGAGAAGGCGGGGAAAGCCATTTTGCGGTGCTGATCGTGGCCGAGATTTTTTCGGGTGCCTCCCGTCTCGCCCGGCAGCGCCTGGTTAACGAAGCCCTGCGGGAAGAACTGGCGGGTCCGATTCATGCCCTATCCATCCGGGCGGTAACACCGGCGGAGGCAAGCAAAATCCTATGAACGCTACATTTGTCGATTAATTCGGATAAATTACAACTCATGATAATCATACAATTGCTGTATGGGTCAATTTTATCCACACAATTGAGTTATTGAATTTTAATTCGCATTATGGTTAATTAAAAATTCGATGTAAAATCAACTGAAGTATGAAATCATGTCCCAAGACTCCCGCATTGGATATGGCGACCGGGAGGGCCGCACCCGTCGTAATATCCGGATTGGCAAACGCCGCACCTCCATCAGGTTAGAGCCTGAAATGTGGGATGCCCTGGCTGAAATCTGCGCCCGGATGGAGAAGAATTTGAACGAAATCTGTACCGAGGTTCATACCGCCAGCGGTGTCAATGATCCCGATGACCTTTCCGGCAGCGCTAACTTCACCTCGGAGTTGCGGGTATTCATTCTGGATTTCTACCGCGCGGCGGCTCGCCATGGCGGATCAGAGATAGTGGTTTAGGTCACATACGGGCGCGGTTGCCAGGTCACATGGCGGAGGTTTGATCACTGTTGCCTGTTTTTGGCCCGCGGCGGGCGGACGCGCACGGCGGTCACTTGGTTGCGCAGCCGCCGCACCACTTCAAAGGCGAAGCCATTCAGGTTGAAGCGTTCCCCCACATCGGGGATTTTGCGCGCCAGATGGATCACCAGCCCGGCGATGGTGGCGGCATCATCCTCGGGCAATTCCCAGTCAAAATCCCGGTTTAGGTTCCGCACGGTGACCACGCCGTCGATCATAAAGCTGCCGCCCGCCTCGCGCCGCACCGCGCTGGCACGGGTGATGTCATGTTCATCGCTGATGTCGCCGACGATTTCTTCCAGAATATCTTCCAGGGTGACCAGGCCCATCAGGGCGCCGTATTCATCGACCACCAAGGCGAAATGTTCCCGCCGGGCGCGAAAGGCGTTCAGTTGTTCGATCAGCGAGGTAGTTTCGGGCACGAACCAGGGTTCCCGCCACAGATTTTGCGGCGCGGGGGTGCCGCCCGAACCACCCTGCGGCGCGCTGAGGGCGCGCAACAGATCCTTGGCGTGCAGCACGCCAACGATATTGTCCACGTCATTCCGCCACAGGGGCACCCGGCTGTAGGGGCTGGCCAGCAGGGCCTCGGCGATTTCCGGGGCCGGCTGGTCGGCGTCCAGCATGATCATGTTCTTGCGATGGACCATAATTTCCGAGACTTCCACATCGGATAAATCCAGAATGCCGTCCAGCATGTCGCGGTCGCTTTTGATCATGGCGCCGTCGCGGGCATGCAGATCCAGGGCGCCGCGCAGCTCTTCCGAGGCATCGGCGACCGCTTCCTCGTCGCGCATGCGGACGCCGAACAGAGCCAGAAATAACACCACGATCTTTTGCACCAGATTGACGATCGGCCCCAGTATCGAAACGATGGGGCCGATGACGGACGCGGCGGCCAGGGCGGTCCGGTCAGGCCGGTTCAGGGCATAGGTTTTCGGCAGCACTTCGGCGAAAATCACCACCAGGGCGGTCATGATCGCCGTGGCATAGGCCACCCCCGGCTTGCCGAATAGCGTAATCAAGACGGAGGTTGCCAGCGCCGAGGCCAGGATATTGACCAGATTATTGCCCAACAATACCGCCCCGATCAGACGCTCGGGCTGGGCCAGCAGCCTGTTGACCCGGCCAGCGCGCCGCAGCCCGCGGCGCTCCAACTGGTGCATGCGGGCCCGCGAGACCACGGTTAGGGCTGTTTCCGTGCCGGAAAACAGGGCCGATAGCACCAACAGCACCAAAACGCCCAATATGGAAAACAATAATTCGCCGTCCATGGCGCGATTACTCCTTATCCGCCGATGCCGGCTCCAGCGCCGCTTGCAGCATTTCCCGTACGGCGACCTCGGCCACGTCGTTGGTGATGAAGGCTTGGCCGATGCCCCGCGCCAAGACGAAGGTCAGGCGGCCGTCGGTGACCTTTTTGTCCTGGCGCATATGGTCCATCATGACATCCGCCGTCAGCCCCGACAGGCCGATCTGCGCCACGCCGGTGGGCAAACCCACGGCCGAGAGGTGACGCAGGATGCGCTCTGTTTCCTGACTTGGACACAGGCCCAGGCGGGTTGAAAGGGTAAACGCCATGGCCAATCCCACCGATACCGCCTCGCCATGCAGCACGCGGCCGTCATAGCCGGCCTCGGCTTCCAAGGCATGGGCGAAGGTATGGCCCAGGTTCAACAGGGCCCGATCGCCGCTCTCGCGCTCGTCGCGGCCGACGATCGCCGCCTTGGCGCGGCAGCAGACGGCCACCGCGTGACGCAAGGCACCGGGCGCGCCCGCCAAGACCTGGCCGCCATTTTCCTCCAACCATTGGAAGAAGGCGAAATCGTCGATCAGACCGTATTTGACCACCTCGCCATAGCCGGCGCGGAACTCCCGTTCGGGCAGACTGGACAGGGCCGTGACGTCGGCCAGCACTAGGCGGGGTTGGTAAAACGCCCCGATCAGATTTTTCCCCTGGGCCGCGTTGATCGCGGTCTTGCCCCCGACCGAACTGTCGACCTGGGCCAGAAGGGTCGTCGGCAATTGGATGAAGTCAACGCCACGGCGCAGAATGGCGGCGGCAAAACCCGCCAGATCGCCGACCACGCCGCCGCCCAGGGCCAGGATCGTATCCCGCCGTTCAATCCTCAATTCCAACAGGCGATCCAGCAACGATTGCAATTGGGCGAAATTCTTGCTGCTTTCACCGGCCGGCACGATAATGGCGTCGTTCTGGATGCCCGCGTCACGCAACGATGCTTGCAACGGCGCCAAATGCAATGGGCCAACGGTGTCGTCAGTGACGACAACCACCCTTGGCCGGGCCAGCACCGGCGCCAAATACGGCCCCGCCCCAGGCAACAGATCTTCGCCGATGACGATGTCATAGGAACGATCGGCCAGTTCAACCCGTACCGTCGTCTCGCCCCGTGCATGGTCCCGCCGGTCCACCGTCAAACTCCGTTCTTCGCGCTGGCCGCCAGGTGCTGGCGCAACGCCTGCACGATTTTCTCCACCACATCCTCGTGGGGCCCTTCGCCGGAGGTCACGGTAATATCCGCAAGGGCGTAAACCGGGGCCCGTTCCGCTATCAAGCCACGCAGAATTTGTTCCGGATCGCCCTGTTTCAACAAGGGCCGGTTGTGCCGCCGCAGGACCCGTTCCAACAATACCTCCAACTCGGCGTTCAGCCAGATGGAGATAGCCTTTTCGCTGATGGCGGCGCGGGTCTCCGGGTCCATGAAGGCACCCCCGCCCGTCGCCAGCACGTGGCCCCCGCCGTTCAGCAGACGGGTGATCACCCGGCGCTCTCCGCTGCGGAAGGCGGCCTCGCCATGGCGGCTGAATATATCATCTATGCTGCAGCCCGCGGCATTTTCGATTTCCTGATCGGCATCGAAAAACGGCAAGCCCAGACGCTTTGCCAAACGCCGGCCCACGGATGACTTGCCGGCGCCCATCAGGCCGACAAGGACAATGCCACAGTCCAGATCGGGGACAATTGCTTCGCTCATGACACTTTCAATGGCCGATGGCTCCAAGAGCCGAAAATTCGGGCTTCCGTGATGTTTTTCTTGGGCGTCATGTCCCAGTCCCGTTGCAAGGCGGACGCGCAATGGATAGATTGGCGTCTGGATCGACTAAGTTCCGCCACATTTGCAGTCTAGCAAACAATCAACAGGCTGTCCCTATCCGCCGTATCGCCGAAGGAATATTCCGCAATTATCGAACGACCATACAATTCCTGATGAGAAACATATCGCTGATCACTGTCGCGATTATGGTGCTTTTGCTAGCGGGTGGCATAGCATTTCTTGCGATGTGGGAGATCCCGGCGCCCAGCGCGCCCGTGCAAAAGGTTTTGCTCGATGACCGCTTCCCAAGGTAACGCCCATCCGAACTGTTTAGGACCGCTCCTGGCCGCATTGTCTCTTTTCGCGCTGGCCGGTGCGATCGGTGGGGCGGCGGCCGAAGTGCGGCTGGCGCAGACGCAAACAGGGATCGAAACGCAGGAACTGCCCAGTGTGACGGTCGGTCCCCCCCCGGTCAGCAAAAGCCCCGACATGTCCACCACCATCGCGCCCAAGGCCCGGGCGGGTACGGCGCGGCGGCGCAACACGGGCGCTGCCCCAAAATCCCTGCGATTGCGTCTGGATCCCAAGACCGGGCAGCCCCTGACCTCGGACCAGTTGAGAAACAGGGACCGGCAAAGCGCGCAGCCGCCCCGCTCGCTGCACCCCCGGCAGCCTGAGAAGGCCGCCGCGAAGCCTGCCGCCGCCGTGATCGCCGAATCGGGATCCGAGGGCGAGGCTGGGCGAAATGCAAGTGGCGATGCAAGCGCTGGCGGCATCCAGGTCAAGGCGCTGGGCCGGGCAAAAGTATCGGCGATTGGCTTGTTGAACGAGGCCGATGGCGGTTTTGGCAGCGCTATGTGGTCCGGTACGCCGTTGCCCCTGGTCATGGGGATGTTGCCACGCCTGCCCGTGGCCACGGCATCACCCGTGATGCAGTCGTTGCGCCGGCGCCTGTTGCTGACCACGGCGCTGCCGCCCGACGACGGCGGCCCCGGCCCCGGTCCCGCCGATACGGATAACGTCGACGATGGCAGCGCCCTGGTCGCCGTGCGTATTGAACGCCTGGCCGCCGCCGGCGATCTGGAAGCCGTGACACAGTTGTTGAAATTCGCGCCTCTAGCGACGGACAACAAGATTTTCGCCCAGGTTCGGGTCGAGGCGGAGTTGCTGGCCGGTAATGTGCGTCAGGCCTGCGGTATCGTGCGCAATCGGCTCGGCGCGGGCGTCGCGATTGGCGCTGGGGGCCGTGATATTGTCTGGCAGAAAGTCATGGCGTTTTGTCTGGCGCTGGACGGACAGGCGGCCCAGGTCGAATTGTACGAACAACTGCTCTATGAGAATGGTGTCGAGGACGAGGCGTTCTTCACCCTGCTGACGGGCCTCATTAGCGGCGAAACGGCGCCGTTGGAGAGCATCGCCCATACCGAGCCGTTGCACCTGGCCATGCTGCGCACGGCGCGCCGGGCGATCCCGGCGGATGCCGTGAACCAGGCCTCGCCGGCCGTGCTGCGGGCCATCGCCACCTCGCCCAATGCCTCGCTCGAGATGCGTCTCGAGGCCGCGGAACGGGCGGAAGCCCTGGGCGCATTGCCGACCGAGGTATTGCGCCGGATCTATGCCAGTGTGCCCTTTACCGCCGAACAGAGCGCCGATGCCCTGGAGCTGGCGAAACGTCAGCCAGGCCCTTCGGCGTCCGCCATCCTGTATCAGGTGTTGCAAATCGATGCTCAGGTGGAAAGCCGCGCCCGGGCCCTGGCCGCGGCCTGGCGCAATGGCCGGCGCAGTGGCCGCTATATGACGTCCGTACGGGTCAATTTGCCCATCGCGCGCTCGATCGAGCCGGATGCGCAGCTGGCCTGGTTCGCCGCCCTTGCCGGCCGGGCCCTGTTGGCGGCCGGCGACAAGGAAGCCGCCAGGGCCTGGTTTATGGCGGTGGTGGGGCCGGACCGTGCCGGCCAGGCAGAGGTGGCGGCCGCCATGCTGACCCTGGCGCCGCTGCTGTATATCAGGGATGTGGACCGGGACGACCCGGTATTGGCGAGGGTGAAGGAAAAAGTCATCGCGGGCTGGTGGCAGGCAGAGGTTGCAAATAACGGCGCGGAAAGGTACCAACGCGGCTTAAGGTTATTGGGTTTGCTGACTGCCCTGGGCAAGGAGGTGTCCGGGAAACTCTGGTTGCCATTGTTCGAGGCACCGGACAGGGATATTCCGCAGGTCTCGCCTTCGTTGTTGATGGGGTTGGATCGGGCGGCGGCTGGTGGCCGGACGGGCGAGGTCGTATTGCTGTCCCTGTTGCTGCTTGGCGAAAGGGGGCCGGCCGCGAGTGATACAATTACCCTGGGCCGGATCGTCTCGGCTCTGCTCCTCGTTGGCCTGGCGGAAGACGCTGGCGCCCTGGCGCTGGAGGGATTGTTGGGTACCGGGTTTTAAGCACCGTTGTTTTAATTTGATGTGAGTGTGGCGTTGTCTCAATCTTTACAATACGTGGAAAATTTTCTCGAAATGCTGGCGGCCGAGCGGGGCGCGGCGCAGAATACGCTGGATTCCTACAGCCGGGATCTGCGCCATTTCCAAGCCTATATCACCACCTCCATCGTACAAGCGGATAGCGAGGATATTCGCGGCTATCTGGCGCATTTGGAGCGCGAGGGCATGGCGCCGTCCACCGCCGCGCGCCGCCTTTCCGCCATGCGGCAGTTTTATCGTTTTCTCCATGCCGAAGGCATGCGAAGCGACGATCCATCGGCGGTTATTGACAGTCCGCGCCGGGTTCGCCCTTTGCCGAAAGTCCTGACGGAGGTTGAGGTAGGGCAGCTTTTGCGGGCCGCGAAAACCTACAAAGGTGCCGAGGGCATACGTTTGATCGCCCTGATGGAATTGCTCTATGCATCCGGCGTGCGGGTGTCCGAGTTGTTGATGCTGCCCTATCCGGCGGTGCAATCGGACCGGGCCTTTATCGTGGTCAAGGGCAAGGGCGGCCGCGAACGCATGGTTCCCTTGAGCACCCCGGCGATCAATGCCTTGCAAAAATACGATGCGGTGCGGCCCCGCTTCGTGCGCCGGCCGGCTGATGCCAATTGGCTGTTCCCTTCGCGTTCCAAGGGTGGGCATCTGACACGCCAGCGGTTTTCGCAACTGGTCAAGGAATTGGCCCTGGTGGCGGGCATCGATCCGTCCAAGGTTTCGCCCCATTCCCTGCGGCACGCCTTTGCTTCACACCTATTGGCGAATGGGGCGGATCTGCGGGCGGTGCAACAGATGTTGGGCCACGCCGATATATCGACGACGCAAATCTATACCCACATTTTGCAGGAGCGGCTGCAAGAGCTGGTCAAATCCTCGCATCCGTTGGCGGATTGAGCCGGCCGGCAATAGCAAATAATTGCGACGCATGATTAGACCACTTTCGAAATTGGCTGAACCACCCGCGCGCCCACCCGGCCACCCATTGTTGTTGATCCGCGGAAACGCGCCGGCGGTGGCCGGGTGGGGCGGGTGGCTTGGCGGCGCCATGAAAATCGAAAATGATTAGCTTCCTCGACTTCGAAAAACCGATCGCTGAATTAGAGGCGAGAATTCACGACCTGCGTCAGCTTGATGGCGAACAGCAGGGGGGCGCGGATATCGAGGAAGAGGTTGCGCGGATTCAGAGCAAGGCGGACGAGCTGCTGCGCGAAACCTACGGCAAATTGACGCCGTGGCAGAAAGTGCAGGTGGCCCGGCACCCGAACCGTCCGCAATTCCAGGATTACGTGGCCGGTCTGATCGATAGCTTCACCCCCCTGGCCGGCGACCGCGCTTATGCGGACGACAAGGCCATCACGGGCGGCATCGGCCGATTTCGCGGCCGTTCCGTGATGGTTATCGGGCATGAAAAGGGCAGCGATACGCAAAGCAGGTTAAGCCATAACTTTGGCATGGCCCGGCCCGAGGGCTATCGCAAGGCGGCCCGCCTGATGCGCCTGGCGGACCGCTTTGGCTTGCCGGTAATTACCCTGGTGGACACCCAGGGCGCCTATCCGGGTGTCGGGGCCGAGGAACGCGGCCAGGCGGAAGCCATCGCGCGGTCAACCGAAACCTGCCTGGACATCCGGGTGCCCCTGATCGCCTGTTTGGTGGGCGAGGGCGGCTCGGGCGGCGCCGTGGCCCTGGCGGCGGGCAATGCGGTGATCATGCTGGAACATGCGGTCTATGCGGTGATCTCGCCCGAGGGCTGCGCCGCGATCCTGTGGCATTCGGCCGAGCGCGCCCAGGAAGCCGCCGACGCTATGAAAGTCACGGCCCAGGATCTTGCCAAATTGAAGATCATCGATCAGGTGGTGGAAGAAAGCGTTGGCGGGGCGCACCGTAATCCGGCCTCCGCCATCGCCGCCCTGGGCGATGCCATCGCCGGCGCCCTGGCGGAATTCGACGGCCGGGACGGCGGCTACGTGCGCCAGCACCGCCGGGATAAATTCCTCGCCATCGGACAGCTCGGCATCGCCTAGCGCTTGCGCCTGTAACTCGTGTATGCATTTGATATTCAAGGCAAAATGGCCGTATGAACACGGCACAAATATGGCGCCCTGTTAAGCAGGCGGCGACCAGTTGCTCTAAGTGTAAATAGCCCTTGGCCGTCCTCACCTGAAGCTATTACTTGGCGCTGCACGTAGGCAGTGATCTAAACCAGACACAAAATATGCCCCGCCAGCCGAAATCAGAGGGGCAACGCAAATCCTGCGCCAAATTCAATGGTATGATAAATAGACTTATCCGCACCCGGAGCAGTTTTGATCCATGTCCGCAATGCCCCTGACTCCAGGCGTTAAATTAGCAATTTCTGATAGACTGCATTTGACCCAGGCTGTGTGAAAACGCTTGCCGATTTCCGGATGTGAGGCGGTTCGTGGTTTCGTGTGCTGAGATTAGCGCGGTTATTCGGATATTGGAGTTTGATCGCCTGACGCGGACCTCTGGGCCGGATATCGTCGTTTTGACAGGCGATTTCACCGGATGCGGCGAA
>JAKZRK010000010.1:0-2567 GCA_047518225.1 Alphaproteobacteria bacterium
GTTCTACCCGTTCAACGCCTTCCGCTCATTGCTCGGCATCGCGGGCGACACCTCTGCTCCAACCTATGCCGAGCTTTACTCGGGAGAGTGGCGGCACCCTACATGTAGCGGTCATGGGCGTTAACCGGATAGGCAAGGGTCAATTGCGCGCTGTTGCGTGACCAAGGCGTGGAGCCGCTGCAAATTCAAGGCCTGGCCCATCAAGTCGCCGATCCGGCCATGCCGTTCGCGGAAAAGCTGGCGATGATTGCGAAACGCCTGGACCTGAATGAGAATCGGTTCGATCCGCAAAAATTGGATGAGTTCACGGGTTCCGGATCCTTGGGCCGTATGCAATGGCGTAATCGGCCGGTTCTGGCGTCCGCCACCATGCCGCCTTCCATTTCCGCCCTGCTGCGCGATTTGAATGATTTGAGCCATGCGGAAGTCCAGTCAATCATAGCCGCCACCGCCCTGGGCGGCATCCAGAGCGCCGAGAGCAATAACGCTGATCCCGACGAGCCGGAAGATGACATACAGCCACGTCTGGACGGCCCCATGGTGTTCGATATGCATCGCCTTGGTCACAGCCAGACCCAAACGGTTCGGGCCGGCATGCAACAACAACTGATCGCTGTTACCGCGCCGCCAGGAACCGGGCAGACGGCCACAGTGGTGAACCTTATCGCAACGGCGGTCATGAATGGGCAAAGCGTGCTTTACGCCGCCCGCCGGCGAGACACGGTGGATGCCATGACCAAGCATCTGAATGCCTGGGTGGGCCGGAATATGACCGCCGTGGTGCGGGTCGGTGACAGACATGACAATGAAGCCAGCCAGGCGGCTCTGGTTGAAACCCTGCGCGAAATTCAGCGGCCCGAAATGGAGGAAACAGACGACGATGATCCGGACCGCGTGGGGCCGAAGGAAGAGAAGAAGGCGCCGCAGCGAGAGAAGCCGACCCTGAAGCAAATGGAGGAATTGGACCGCCTGCCCGCGGCCGATACGGACGGGGCCGATCCACTGCGCGCGGCCCACAGGCGGGTGAATGAATTGAACGCGAGCATCCGCCAGGAAGCGGTTGAACTGGGCCTGGGCCAGTTACCGCCCGCCCTGCGCTTAACGCCCTGCCCCAACAGTCAGGTCATGCAGGAATGGCGAGAGGAATTCGCCATCATGCGGGGCGATAAAAGCGCCGGCCTGGGCAAGATGATGAAGGGCATGTTGTCACGCAATGGCAGCCGCGAAAGTCTTTTGTCGGCCGTCAGCGGCGCCATTGCCAAGATTCCTCCCGTCATTGGCGAACAGGCGGCCGAGGCCCTGGCCGGCGAAGATCAGTTGGCGGCCATCGGCGCTGCCCTAAAGGCCCTGGGGAGTTATTTCGAATGGCGGCAAAATGTCGCCAAGCGCGACGAGGCAATCCAGGCTTTGGTGCGTTTCAAGGATTGCCAAACCCTGGAATTGCAGGCGCTGAACCAATCAGCCCGTAAAATTTCGGGCGTCCGGGAACTCTACCGCGACTATTGGGCCGACCGCCTGGACGACGACCCGGCGGTGTTGGAAAACCAAGTCAATGCGTTTTTCGATCTGACCGATAGGCGTGACGACGGCGATGTAAACGAGACCCGGGCCCATAGATCACGACGGCTTGCCCAGGCGGTCGGTATTCTGGCGGAACAACTGCCGGTCTGGACCTCCACCTTGGAAAATGCCGGACAAGCCCTGCCATTGGAAGCGGGGTATTTTGACTTGGTCATTGTCGATGAAGCGGATCTGTGTGACCTGGGCCTGATCATACCGGTACTGTATCGCGGCAAACGGGGCGCGGTATTCGGCGCGGCGCGCCATGATCAGCGCCTGTCCCCGCTTCTGCCCGAATGGGAGGTGAAACACGCGTTCACCCACGCCGCCACCAAAATTTCGTTGGCACCCGCCAGCCTGACCGCCCTGGGCAACCTCGCCGCCATACTGTCCGGGCAAGGCCGCCTGTACCAACTGGTGGAACATTACCGTTCGCACCCACGCATTGCCGAATATCTTTCATCCACATTTTACGACAACAAAATGGTGGTGCAGACGAACTTTCGCAAACTGCGCACGGATGCACCGGCGAATTTGTGGGGCGTGCAATGGCATCATATCACCGGCCGCATGGCCGTCATCAACAATGGCGCGGTCAACCAGGCCGAGGTCATGGAAACGGAAAAACTGATCCGATTCTGGGTCGATACCGGCGTGTTCCGCGGGCTGCCGCGCCGTTCGGTCGGCATCGCCACCTCGATCAGCGGTCAGGCCGAACAAATTCGCGAATTTTTGAAGCGCGGTAAATTCCCCGATAATGTGCGCGAGCGCATTACCGTCGCCACACCGGATCAATTTCAGGGCAGGCAGGTGGATTTCATCATATTGTTGCCCGGTCTCGCGCCGGACGCACAGGGGGCCTTGAACCATCCTTGCCTATCCGGTTTACACCCACACCCACTAGGGCTAGAATGGGCGCAAACCGGATATAGGGGAGCGCGCCATGGATGTTCTCGACCGCGCCGATCTCCCATTCCCGCATTCGCTACCCGAGTTCCAGCGACTTT
>JAKZRK010000011.1:0-2597 GCA_047518225.1 Alphaproteobacteria bacterium
ACCAGTGAATCACGCCTGAAAGCGAAACGCAATTTGCAAGGTTTTCACGCCATACGCGCCAGTTTCTTGCAAATAAACCAGCGCCTCAATCTACAAATATCACATCCAATCAATACGTTGAGAATACTTCACGACCGACCAATTATATTCCCCGGTCCATGATCCAGAATAGCCCGGAACTGATTTAGACTAAATGCGCCCGTGCCCAGCCATCCAAAATCGCGCGCAGCGCCGCAACGAAGTCCAAGGGTTGATCCAACATGACATGATGATGGGCCTCGGGAATCTCGACCACCGGCGCCTTTCTGCCCATCACCGATGACATGTAGGCAACGGTCCGCCGCGAGACGATGGCGCTTTTTTCGCCATAGATCAGCGCCGCGCGGCATTTCAACGCCTTGAGTTCCTCGCCATAGGGTTCGCCGAAGCGCCGTGAGCCCATGACCTTGACATCGAATTTCCAGGTCCAGCCGCCATTCACCTGCTTGATCGAGGTGCGGGCGATGAAATCGGTGATATAGGTGTTCTCGCAGGGTTGCTCTGGCATCAGGCGAAACCTAGCCAGCGCGGCCGGCAGATCGGGACGGACGCTGGGCCCGGTTCTGGACGGCGCCGCCGGCTTGGGCAGGGGCGTATCATTGGGGTCCTGCTCGGGGGAGTCGACGATCACCATCCCGGACAACGCCTCACCCTCTTCCGCGCCGTACTTCATGGCAATAAGGCCGCCGAAGCTGTGGCCGACAACCACCGGGCGCGGCCCAAGGCGGCCGTCTTCCAGCACCGCACCGATCTCCCGCGCCCATATGTCGGGGCTATAGGTTTCCCGCGCGCCGCTATCGCCCATGCCGGATAGATCCATGGCGGCAACCCGATAAGCCTCGGCGAAAAAGGGCGCGATAAACCGCCACCAATTGGCATGCGCACCGCCGCCATGAATGAACAGCAGGCCCGGATGATCATCGTCCGGCGGACCATCGTCGTCATCAAACCAAGTCAAATAGTGGACGGAACAACCGTCCACATCGACGAACCGCGATTGGGTTGGCGTATCGATGGCGCGCCGAAACCAATCGGGTGCGCTGGGTGCTACTTGGTTTGGCATCACACTTAGTTTCGCATCACGATTATGATGGTCGGATGAGGGGATTACCGCGCCCTGCTTGGCATAATTACACAATCCAGCGCGCGCCAGCCGTTTCGATGAAGCTCCATAAGAATGCCGGTTTAACACCGCGCGGTCGAGAGATATTGCTTAACCACCTTTTGCGGCGTGGTTCGTATTATGGGCCGTCAATATCGCCGGGCCCCGGAATTCCGGGGCCCAGCTTTATTGCCGTCATGACCCAACGTGGTCAAGTCCGCTTATCATTTGAGATAACCCATGTCTTTCCAGATCTTGTACTTGGAACGGAAAGCCGAATAACTCGCAGCGACTTCCTTGAACAAGGGATCCTTGGCGGATTCCTCGGCAAGAACCTCTAACCATGTCTTTCTCAGGATATCCAGATCGGCCTCGGACCAGCGCACGTTGGTGACGCCCTTGGCTTTCAGCTTGGCCATGGCTCCAAACTGCTTGGCCTCGGAGCGAATGAAGGTCCAGGTGACGTTGGCGTCACAAGAGGCCCTGATGATCGTCTGCTGCGTTTTGGTCAGACCGTCCCAGCCCGCTTTGTTCATCAGAAATTCCGCAATGGAACTTTGCTGATGCCAACCGGGGTAGTAGTTGAATTTGGCGATCTGATAGAAGCCCAAGTCATAATCGATCGACGGCATGGAGAATTCCGTCGCATCGATCACGCCACGCTCCAAGGCCGGATAGATGTCGGCACCCGCCAGCAACTGGGTGGATACGCCAAGTTTTGCCATCACGACCGCGCCCAAACCGAAGAAGCGCATTTTCAACCCTTTAAGTTCCGAAATGGAGTTGTACCTCTTACGGAACCAGCCCGAGGTCTCCGGGGCGATGGACGCGCAATGCAGGCCGTACAAGCCGTTTTCGGCATAAATGCGGTCATAAATCTCGTCGCCGCCGCCATAGTTCAGCCAAGCAAAGAACTCGCCCGCGCGGGGACCGAACGGCACCGCCGAAAAGAACGAAAGCGCGGGTATCTTGCCAACATGATAACCGGCCGTGCCATACATGACGTCAATGGAACCGGCCTTGACCGCGTCCCAGCCCTGCAAAGTCGGCACCAAGGAACCAGGCTCGTAGAATCTGACCTTCATGGCGCCGCCGGACAGGTCCGTGATAAGGCCTTCGACATGCTTCCCCGCCTCGCCGATGATCGACAGCTTGGAGCCGAAAGCGCTTTGCATTTTCCACTTTAGTTTCTCGACCGCATCGGCGGATGTGGAAACACCAGCCACTAATGTAAAAGACACGACTGCGGCAGTCGCTAGTTTGAGTAATCCCTTGTTTCCCACGATAGCCTCCCTAAACCGTTAACGTTGTTGCTTGCCTATCCGGTTTACACCCAGACCCACTAGGGCTAGAATGGGCGCAAACCGGATATAGGGGAGCGCGCCATGGATGTTCTTGACCGCGCCGATCTCCCATTCCCGCATTCGCTACCCGAGTTCCAGCGACTTTTCCCCGA
>JAKZRK010000012.1:0-17741 GCA_047518225.1 Alphaproteobacteria bacterium
CGTAACGCTAAAGCGCTACACGAAGCAGCGCGGGTCCCTCCTATGGATTGCCGGGACAACCGGCAACACCGTATCCGGCATCAACAAGTGGCCCCTTTTTACTCCGGCGCCATGGCCCGAATTTACTCCGGCGTTGACACATCAATCCAGAAATACCTCCACTTACGAATGATAGGAACTTCGGGCTCAGGTCACTCAGATTGCCAGTCTTGTGTATTTGTCGGTATATTTTGACATTGATACTATTTCTTACTCATTACTATAGCTGCGATCAAAATACCGATAGCCGCAGCGCCTAAAAGCATTAGGCCAGAGTTTTCTGCCTCTTTGTTGTCGTAGGTGACTGTCATTCCATTTTCCTTGGCATTGTTCGTGGCCCGGTCGGCATATTGCAGAATTTGATTGGCTTCCAACTGAAGCAAATCGGCGCACTTGGCAAGTTGGGCGGTGTTCAAGGTTGATTTTCCTGCTTCAAGTTTTGACCATGCTGCTTGGGTTAACCCCATCATCTTGGCCATCGCGCCTTGATTGATTGACTTGCTTTCTCTCAGTTGCTTGATGACGCCACCAATTATTGCCGAATATGTTGTGCCTGCTTGCATCAGAAATTTACCTTTGACATTCCTTATAGAATAATTTAATTGTAAGTTAAATTTAAGTCAACAAAAAGGTGACGCATGTATCAAGCAGGTGGAATCATAGCTGCAAGAATGCCGATGGGATTGGAGCACTGGGGAATTTCTACGGGGTGCGGAACGGTCATTTCAGCTTCAATGCGCAGAGGCATTGTTGTTGAGGAAGACATTGAAACCTTTTCCGGTGGAAACCCAATAGTGAGCAAGGGATATCCGAGCAATATGCTGCGCCATGAAGTCGTGGCCAAGGCGCGAAATTTCTTGGGCAGAAAGTGGGACCTGCTTGACTACAACTGCCAGCATTTCGCCACTGATTGTCACAACCAAAAACAATCTCCTCAATTGAAATTTGCATTGTTTTGTTTGGCAGCACTTGGCGTGGCGATTTTTTTTAGCGGCGGCAAAACTAGCACAGCCTAATTTAGATGAAAATTATCTAAAGACCAAGAAGCTGGTCAGAGAATTCCTATGTCTTGACCAAAAACTGTAACCCATGTCATGGAGCGGTCAGGTAAATCAATCTCGAAAATGGTCTAACCGACTGCCAGGGCGCGACCGTTTCGCCGTCCTCGCGATGAATATTCTGGCAGGTCTGATTCTGCTGACCGCCGCCGCCGCGCCTGTCAATGCCGTGAACGGCTATTTCGAATCCAGGTTCGTCACCCCGTCCCATTCGCCGGGCGGCGGGTTGGCGGCCAGGGCGGCGGCGCGGGCGGCCATGGATGCGGCGACCTTGTCGCCGGCCCGGGCCAGTTCCGTGAATGTCTCGGCGGCGGCCTGGAAGCGGCCGGCGCGGTAGTCGTCCGTGGCGCGGGCGTAGCCTTCCAAGTCGATGGCCGGCCCGGAGATAGGCCCGTCCGGGCCGCCAAGCGGTTCGAATATGGCCACGGGCTCCTGCCGTCCGACGACGCGGATGCGGTCGATCTCGCGCAATAGAAAGTCCTTGCCGCCGGCGGCGGCGGTATCGCCGCTAAGTATGATGTTGCTGCCATAGGCCTTGTTGGCGCCTTCCAGGCGGGCCGCCAGGTTAACGGTGTCGCCGATCGCGGTGTAGTTGAAACGCCGCCGCGAACCGATATTGCCGACCAGGGCCTGGCCCGAGTTGAGGCCGATGCGGGCCATCAGCCGCCGGCCATGCGGCAGGGAGAATTGATCTTGAATTTCCAACAGACGGCAGTGGCACGCGAAGGCGGCGGCGATGGCGTTGGCGGCATGATCGGCATCGTGCAGGGGGGCGCCAAAGACGGCGACGATGGCGTCGCCGATATATTTATCGACGAAGCCGCCGTGTTCCTCGACGATGTCGGTCATCTCGCTCAGATAATCGTTCAGCAACGCGACCAGGGCTTCGGGCTCCAGGGATTCCGATATGGCCGTGAAATCGGCGATGTCCGAGAACAGGACCGAAACCTCACGGGTCTCGCCGCCCAGCACCGGTGGCTCATCGTCCTCGATCAGGCGGTCAATGACGACCGGCGCCAGGTAATAGGCGAATGAGCGCCGCAAAAAGAGTTTCTCCTGGTCGGCCACGGCGAAGCGGTAGGCCAGGATCAACGCGAAGGCCAACACGGCGACCATGGCGCCATCCACCAGCGGCAGGCCCCAGTGGCTGTCAAAGGCCAGGTTAGCCGCGCCGGTCCAGGCCACTGTCTGCAGGCCCAACAGGGCGGCGCCGGCCAGGGGGCCCAGAAGCAGCCCATACAGGGCGACGACAAGCGCCAGGCCCGTGCCCTGGAACGCCCCGGCCCCTACCGGACCATCGCCGCAGCTTGGCGCGCTGGTGCGCAACAGGTTCCCGGTGGCAAGGCGCGCCGAGGTCAGCATGCGGTCCTCGACATCGACCACCAGGCCGAGCAGAACCGCCTTGCCGGCGAAATTCCGGCGCAGATAATCGGCCCGCCCCGCCTTGGCGCAGGCGTAAATGTCAGCCAGAGAATGCACATCCAGGGCGCCGGGCCCGGTGTCGAAGTTGAGGTTCAGGGCGTTGTCCTTGGTGCCGGGTATCTCCCGGCCATCGAATTTCAGGGCGCCCTGTGACGAAAGGGAAAATTCGGCGCCGGCGAAACGCTTGGCGATTTCCACGGCGAAGGACGGCTCGCGCCGCACGGTACCGTCCCGGCTGGTCAATGGGAAAGTCAGCGGCATTCGCCGGATGATGCCGTCCCGGTCTTCCATGACGTTGACGACACGGATGTTGCGCCCGTGGCCCACGGCATAGCTTTGCGCGGCATGCGGCGCGATCGGCGCGGCCGAATGTTGCACCGTGCTCAATACGATACGGCCGTCCTTGGCCAGACCATGCAGGGCCGACAGAAAGTCCCGGTCGAAACCGGGCAGGTATTTCTCGATCGAGGTCGGAAAAATCAAGTCGATGCCGACCACCGTGACATCGGCTGCGCCGAGGGCGTTGAGCACCTGTGCGATTTCAGGCGTCCACATCATCCGCGGTGCTTCGTTGAAGGGTTGCACGTCGTAGGTTGCCTCATCGATGGCGATCACGGCCAGGGGCAACTCCGTGCGCGGCGGCGGCGGCATAATTCCAGCCTGCTGGCGCAGCGCCCGCAACCAGTGCAGGGTATCGATGGAAAGACCGTCCAGACGATCCGACCAGGGGCCGGCCAGCAGTAGCGAGGATAACGCTGCGACGAGGACCGCCGTTGCCAGGTCGCGGATTTTCATCTGTATGCAGCCACGGTTTATGCTGTCTTAAGGCTCAAAAGACGACCAGCCGCCCCAGCAGGCTCAGGCCGCCGCCGGCGTCCGCTGCGATGTCGATCCGCACCCGCCTCCCATTGGCGGCGACTTCATAACTGGCGCCCGGCACCAGGGCAATTCCCGCCGCCCGCAAGTCAACCGAATTGCCGGAAACGCCGATGCTCCTGGCCGGCCCGGGTTGGTCCAGCCGCCGCAGATAGATTTTCCCGGCCGCCGTGGTCAGGTGTACGAAGGGACTGATATCGCGCACGGTTACGGCCCTTGCCGTGGCCGCGGCGGATTTCATTTTCGGTACCTTGCGCAATACCGCCACACCGGATTTGCCCACGGTCGATTTGTCCAAGCCGACCTGAGCACCGGTGCATTCGACCTCTTGGCGCGTCACCTGGCCGCCGGAAACAATGCTTTCCCTTTGCCCGATCACAACCTTGCCGCCCAACCGGCCGCCCCTAACGGTTTCCTGAATGCACGATTGCAGGTAACCCAAAACCAGCCGCTCATCTTTTTTCAAGGCGATTGTCCGGCCGCTTTCCAGCATTTCAAACAGCCCGATGTCCCCACGCCCGGGATCGGCGGTCTCGACGATGGCGGTGGGCGCGCCGGCGGCAAGGGTTGGCGAAGCCATGAGCGATAAGGCTGCCAACAGTCCGGCCGCAATCCATAACAGGCCCTGATGGCAGTTTCGTAGGATTGATATCAGCATGGCGTCATACTCCAGAGCGGCGGGCACCGCCGTCCCCAATCAACGAGACCGGCGCCCGGAATATCGGGTGAGCATAGGAAAATACGACTTCGCTCGAACTGGCGGCGGAATAGATCCGTGCCCGCCATCATAACCGGGTTTGTCCCGACCGGCCAGTTGCCGGCCAGCAGGGCGCGGCGAGGCAAAGGCCCGGCGTTGTTGTGTGTGGCGGCATCCTGGCGATCCTCGATATTTTCCCGGCATCAGGGCGGCGCACCAAAGCGGCGGCTCCGCCACGCGAGCCGGAATCTCAGCGTCTATTATTCGCTTAATTGGTTAATCAGTTGTTGTGTTCCCACGAGAAATTCCGGTCGACCCGGGTGTTGCCGTGGCGTACCAGTCTTGGCGCCCCATTCATCGAGAAAGGAGCGCTAGGTGATGCCGTTTGGCAAACCTGGCGGCGCATGGCATGACCCCATCGGTGCAAGCCGCCCGTATGACCTATGCTGCCGCGCCCGAGGCATTGCAGGGCGCAGTTTCCGGTGGATTTCTGGGCTGTGGCTCGGTCGTACCCGGCAGTGCCGAGGTCGTGTCTGACTCCCGCGCTACCGGTATTACCCGCCTTTCGGCGGGCGAAAGGCGGGATGCCGTGGCCCGTGACATGGCGGCGGCGATGCGGGCTGCCAAACGCCACCTGCCCATGAACGTGAACGGCGCCATTCCCCCCGTCGCCCGGGATATCGACTTTCCCCGCTGCGGCATTGCCTACGACGGCGGCTGGAGGCAACCTGTCGTCAGCACGGGGACGACATCAAGGCAACACCGAGGCAACATCGGTTCGACATGGTTTCCCCGTGAATCTGGCGGCGATGGACACAGTTTCGTCATAATGTGGCCCTTGCATGGCCACCTTTAACAGCCAATTTTAGAACAGGACGTGGCTGGGGGAGGGCGCACGGATGACACTATTTCGATATTCGCCGCAGGCCGCCACCCATGATCGCGGGGCCTTGTTCAGCATTATCATGGCGGGCCTATTGGGCCTGTGGGCGCTGATCGCCATGGCGATCGCCTGTAGCCCGAAACTGGCCGCGGCGGATGTGCGAAGCCCCCTCGCGGCGGCCTATGTCTCGTGCCAGCCGGTGGATTCCCGGGCCTCGCGGGCGCCGGGTCAGTTATTGCGCTGTACCATCGACCCCGATGCCGCCGCGCCGGGCAGAGATATCTAGCCGCTTTCAGGCGTTTCCATTTCCCCGGCCGGGCCGTCGATGGGCTCCGGCAGGGGCAATCGCCCCTTGATGATCTTGCGGGTCGGGGTCAGGGGCATTTCCGCCACCAGGACCAAACGTTCCGGCAGCTTGGTCTTGGCGATGCCGTGACCCAGCAGATATTGGCACAGGCCATCGAGATCGATATCAGGGTCGGTAGCGACGGCGAAGCAGCAGGCCCGCTCTCCCAATACCTTGTCGGGCATGGGCACGATGGCCGCTTGCGCGATGCCCGGATGGCCATCCAAAAGGTCTTCAATCTCGCGGGGATTATATTTCACGCCGCCGCGGTTGATGATGTCCTTGATGCGGCCGGTGATGGCGAAATTGCCTTGCCCGTCCCGGCTGGCCAGATCGCCGCTGCGGAACCAGCCGTCCTCGGTAAAGGCCGCCGCGTTGGCCTCCGCATTGTCGAAATAGCCCGGAAACAGCATGGAGCCGCGCACCTGTAGTTCGCCGTCCTCGCCGATCCGCGCTTCCGCGCCGGGGGCGGGCCGGCCGGCGGAGGTCGCGGCGGTCTCGATGCTGTCGCCGGGGCGGCAGTACAGACCACCCTGGGTCTCCGTCATGCCCCAGAGCTGATTGATGGCGCAGTTAGGCAGTTTGCCATCGACGGCGCGGGCCAACTCGTCCGGTACCGCGCTGCCTGACAGAACCGCCAGGGTGAGAGAGCTGCAATCGTGCTTGTCGAACAGGCCCATGTTTAGACAGGCGGCCATATGGGCCGGCGCCGCGAACAGGGCCGTGGCGCGGCCAGCCTCGATCGTGGTGGCCAAATCGGGGGGCGTGAAAGCGGGCAGCAATAAATTGGCCGCGCCGGTATAGAGCGCCAGATGAAAGGAATACAGCGCGAACAGATGTCCAAACGGCGGGGCCGATAAAATGACATCGTCGGCGCCCAGGCGGTGCTCCGCCGCGCCCAGGCGGGCGTTGCCCAGCATGGTGTGGGAATTGTGCGGCACCGCCTTGGGCGCGGCCGTGGTGCCGGAGGTGTAGAGCAACAGGAACGGGTCGGCGGCCGTTGGTCGGGGCAAGGCCAACTTGTCCGCGCTGGCCGTGCCGGCGGCCAGATCTTCGAACGGCACCGCGCCCGCTACCGTATCCGGCCCCGCCCCTCCAACCGTGATTACCGATTGCAGCTTTGCCAGATCCAAATCCAGGGCGGTTCGGGCGGCGGGGAAACCGCCCGCGTCGCCCAAACAGATCAGCGACCTGGCCCGGCTGTGACCCAGCAGGGTTTCGAACTCCCGGGCCCGGTGCGGCATATAGAGCGTCGTCATCACCGCGCCCAGCCGGGCAATGGCGAGATAGCTGACCAGATAATCCGGCACGTTGGGCAACTGCACCGCGATGACGTCGCCAGGCCCCAGGCCGAGGCCGTGCAAGCCGCCGGCCAAACGATCCACCCGCGCGGCCAGGCTGGCGTAGTCCATCACGGCCTCGCCCAGGATGATCGCCGGCGCCCGCGGCCGGTCGGCGGCATTGCGCGCCAGCCAACCGCTCAAGGTATCATCGGCCCACCAGCCTTGTTCGGCGTAATAGCGGGCGCGGCCGGGATCGAAAGTCATGGCCTCGCGCAAGGCAAAGGCATCGTCGTGGTATTGAAACCGCTCTTCGTGAGCCGTGAAGCGTTCCTGGCGAAAGCGCCTGCTCCCGCCCAGGTCCAGCAGCCGCTGGAAGCGATTGGCATTAAAACGCCGCCGCTCCATCATGGTGCGGATATACATCACCTGTATTTCGCCGAGGCCGATGCGTTCGGCGATCTGGCCGTCGCTCATGCCTAGTTCATCCCGCCGTGCCTCGATCGCCGCGAAGTCCAGTTCACGGATCGGGTCGCCCCGGCGGGTCTGTTTGTTATTGCTCATCTCGAAAATCAGATCGCCATAGCTGTCGATCATCGCCACCGTGACACCGATCTGCCGCCGGCTTAGCCCGCGCGCCATGCTCAGACGCCCGCGTTGGTTTTGTCATCTTTGGCGATCGAGCGGCGAATGGGATCGGCCATGGGTGATTGGGTGGCGATGGGGCAGACCCGCATGCATTCGAAACATTGCGCCAGCAACCCGCCGGAGCCCACCGACATCTTGTACCAGAGCATTTTGTTATCGGGATCGAACAGGGTGTCCTCGCGGCTCTGGGCGTCTTCGGCCGCCATGGCCTCCGCCAGCAGGGCTGGCACGGCCTCGTACTGCTGGCTCATCTCGGCGCAGGCGGCCATGTCATAATGCATTTCCGTCTGCTTGCCGTCTTCGTCAATATGGCCCGAGAGGCATTGCACGGGACAGAATTTCTGGCACGGCGTGCGCCCAACCTGGCGGTACATGGAAACACAGGACGGTGCCGGGCAGGGATTCTCCGCCATGGGTTGATCGGGTTCCAGCTCCAACTCCGTGAAGACCGAGGCGAAGTACATGTAGCCGAATTCCGGGTGCAACAGGATATCGCCGGCCAGGGAGCGGGCGCCGAGGCCGGCGATCTCGGCATGCAATTTCAGGCTTTGCAGGGGTACCCGGGGGCCTTTTTCATTATCCATGTCCGGCGGGCAATAGATTGCCGGTGTCTGGTACATGCCCTCGATAAAAAAGGCCGCCCCATAGGCAATGGCATAGGCCCGCGTCTCGGTCGAGCCAAAATAGCCCATGGCCTTGGCCGGCACGGACCAGGCGCCCTGGGTCTGGCCGCCAACGCCAAGGGAAATAACCGATTTGACTTTGGGCATAAGGTCGCTGGGCCGATGACCCGGCGGTGCGATGCGCTGCAAAGCATCTAGATCGGCGACGCCCGCCGCCAGAGCCCCCTTGCGCAGGCAATAATCCAGGATCGCCTGTTTTGCTCCGTCAGCGGCGGTGCTGTTCGTGGTGGCCACGTGAATGCTCCCCTGTTGCCGGGCAATCCTACAGCGGTTCACCATTGTTGGAAAGATGAACCTGGGATGAATGGCGCTCTCAGAACCCATTCAGGCAGGCGATGGCATTCTCCCATTTTCCATGCAGCGAAACCGGAACCGAGGAGACCGTCATGAAAACCGCGACCCGCACCGCCTTTCCCCCCGTCGCCGTCCCCATTGCCGCTTTGGCGGCAGCCGCGCTTTTGTTGAGCGCCTGCATCACCCCCGGGGCCCCAAAACAGGGGGCCGGCACCTTATTGGGCGCCGTCGGCGGCGCCTTGGCCGGCGCCAACGTGGGCAAGGGCCGAGGCCGGCTTGTCGCCGTGGCCGCAGGCACCCTTCTGGGCGCTTTCCTGGGCGGCGAGATCGGCCGCTCGTTGGACCGGGCCGACCGAATTGCCCTTGCCAATGCCCAGCAACAGGCCCATTTCGCGCCCGTGGGCAAGGCCATTCAATGGTCCAATCCCGACACCGGCAACCATGGTGAAATCATACCCACCCGCGAGGGACGCTCGGATGCTGGCCGCTATTGCCGGGAGTATCGGAACAGCGTTGTCATCAATGGCCAGGCGCAACAGGCTTATGGCGTCGCCTGCCGGCAGCCGGATGGCAGTTGGCAGGTGATCAACGGCTAATGTTGTGCTACTAAGGTCATAGGAATCATTGATTCTCGCGAAAACTGAGGAGCTGGAGATCCCGTGACGACAATAATGGTCGCTAAATTCCAGATCGGCGATGTCGTTAAGCACCGTATCCATCCCTTCCGGGGCGTGGTCTTCGACGTGGATCCAGTCTTCGCCAATTCCGAGGAATGGCTGATGTCGATCCCGGAAGACGTCCGCCCCCGCCGTGACCAGCCGTTTTATCATTTGCTGGCGGAGAACGCCCAGACCACTTATGTGGCCTATGTCTCGGAGCAGAATTTGCTGACCGACGATAACGAAGTGCCGGTGCGTCACCCGGAAGTGGAAGACTATTTCATCTGTGTCGAAGACGGCCGTTACGTCCGCCGCGATCTGCCCATCAATTAGAAAATTCGCGACGGGCTGGACGCCACCGATCACCGGGGGTGCCGCCGGTGCCCTACAGTTGGGCTTTGGCAAGTTCGTAATACAGCCGGGCGCTTAACAGGGCCTGCACCACCGTCGTGACGATGTTGCTGCCGGTTATGGGCGCGGACAGGACCCGCGCGACCCGGTGGCGAAAGCGGTGCCGCTCGGTCACCACGAATTCGCCAATGGGTATAGCGATCCCGGGATCGCGCAGTTCTTTTAAATAGCCGCGCCGGGCCTTGTTTTCGATCGTGAAAGGCAGGTGGCCGAGATCCGTGGTCAGTTCCATCTTCACCTCGGAGTCCCGTTCGACGATTTGGCAAAAAACCGTCATGCCGTGCCATTTGAAGCGAAAGACGATAGGCAGGTTCCCACTCACATCGCCCAGGACCGAGCCGGCCTCTTCCAGGGCCGCGTTCAGGTTGACGAACTTTGTCCCGCCAGCCAATGCGGCCGCTTCCGGCATGGCCTCGGCCATATCCCAACTTTCCGCAAGATCATCTTGGTAATCGACAGACATTAATTCCATTCCCTGTTCCGCCCGGGATTACATCCCGGCGGTGTTAAATTCGGGTAAACGAAAAGCCTATTATTTCAAGGGATTGGCAAACTATTAGCGTTTCCTTGCCAAGGCTTTGGAAAAACGGGTGCCGGGCCTCGGCGTATTCACCTTCCCGCTGCAGGATTTGGCGGAAATATTCCTAATCCCTATTCCTTTTCAGACAAACAGCTTACATATTCGCAAGGTAGCGCCGCGCGACGATGGGGATGGCAAGGTATCATGCGCAGAAGTTTCGATCCCACTGCCGACGACGGGCCGGGCCGCAGCCATTGGCGGACCCTGGCCACCTTGATGCCGTATTTATGGCCCGAGGGGCGTTGGGATCTGCGGTTTCGGGTGATCGTGGCCATGGTACTGCTGGCCTTGGCCAAGATCGCGATCGTCTATATTCCTTTCATCTATAAGGAGATCATCGATTCGTTGAATATTACCGGTCCGGACGGAAAGGTCGGGGCCGCCGTGGCCATCCCCATTCTGATGATCCTGGCCTTTGGCGCGGCCCGGTTGGCAAGCCAGGCCTTCGGCGAACTGCGGGACGCGGCCTTTGCCAAGGTTGGCCAGCATGCCCTGCGCACGGTCGCCCTGCAGCTCTTCCGCCATTTGCACGGCCTCTCCCTGGCCTTCCATCTGGACCGGCGCACGGGCGGGTTAAGCCGGGCCATCGAACGGGGCACCAAGGGGATCGATTTTCTGTTGCGCTTTTCCCTGTTTAATATTCTCCCCACCCTGCTGGAATTGTCCCTGGTCAGCGGCGTGCTGTTGATCAACTATGGGGCCGATTATTCGGGTGTTACCCTGTTTTCGGTGGGCGTTTATATCGCCTTCACGTTGACCGTCACGGAATGGCGCCTGAAGCACCGGCGCGAGATGAACCGCACCGACAGCGAGGCCAGTTCACGGGCCATCGATAGTCTGTTGAACTTTGAAACCGTGAAGTATTTTGGCAACGAGGGCCACGAGGCGGTGCGCTTCGATCAATCCATGTCGCGCTATGAGACAGCCGCCGTGCGCAGCCAGACATCCCTGGCCATGTTGAATATCGGCCAGGGCGTGATCATCGCCCTTGGCATGGGGACGGTCATGCTATTGGCGGCGCGGGGCATCATAAGCGGCGATCTGACCCTTGGCGATTTTGTCCTGATCAACACCTTCATGATGCAGTTGTACCAACCCTTGGGCTTTCTGGGTTTCGTCTACCGCGAGATCAAACAGAGCCTGGTGGACATGGACAAGATGTTCGAACTGATCGAGGTGCATGCGGAAGTCGCCGACGTCCCGGACGCGGCGCCGTTGAAAATCGGCGCCGGCGACGTGGTGTTCGAGAACGTGGATTTCGGTTACGAGAATGAGAGGCAAATTCTGCATGGGGTCAGCTTTCGCGTGCCTGCCGGCAATACGGTCGCCATCGTCGGTCCGTCCGGGGCCGGTAAATCGACTATTTCCCGCATCCTGTTCCGATTTTATGACGTCCAGGGCGGGCGCGTGTTGATCGATGGCCAGGACGTACGCCAGGTGACCCAGCAATCCCTGCGGGCCAGCGTGGGGATCGTACCCCAGGACACGGTGCTGTTTAACGATTCCATTCGCTACAACATCCGCTATGGCCGCGTCGATGCCTCGGATGAGGAAATCGAGGCGGCGGCCAAGCTGGCCCAGATCCACGATTTCGTCACCACCCTGCCCGAAGGATACAATTCGGCCGTTGGCGAACGGGGCCTGAAACTCTCGGGCGGCGAGAAGCAACGGGTGGCAATCGCCCGGACGATCCTGAAAAACCCCGCCATCCTGTTATTCGATGAAGCGACCTCGGCCCTGGATTCACGAACCGAGAAGGAAATCCAGGACGCATTGCGTCTGGTCTCGCGCGACCGCACCACCCTGGTCATCGCCCATCGCCTGTCCACAATCGTCGATGCCGATGAAATCATCGTGCTGGAGGCCGGCCGCATTGTCGAAAAGGGCCGTCACGAGGCGCTGTTGGCGGCGAATGGCACCTATGCCGACATGTGGCAAAGGCAGCAGGAGCAGGCCGAGGCCTTGCAACGGTTGGAACGGCTGGATAAGGATGGTGTACCGATGGCGGGCGAAGGGCAGGCTGCGGAATAGGAACCGCCGCCAAATTGGAATTGATGACGCAATGGATGCTTTGAAGGCAGTGATCGTGCCGATCAACCGCGAGGGCTATCGCTTCATCGCGCTTTTTGTCCTGGCCACGATTATCCTGTTCTGGATCGCCGATCCGTTGGGCTGGCTTGGCGTGTTGCTGACGTGCTGGTGCGTCTATTTTTTCCGTGATCCCGACCGCATCACGCCGACCCGCGACGGCCTGATCATTTCACCGGCCGATGGCGTGGTGCAATCAGTCGAAATGGCCGTGCCGCCGGAAGAACTGGGGATGGGTGGCAAACCGCGCCAGCGCATCGCCATTTTCATGAACGTGTTCGACGTACATGTAAACCGCATACCCATAGATGGCGAGATCACCGCCGTTTCCTATCGGCCGGGCAAGTTCCTTAATGCCTCGCTGGACAAGGCCTCGACGGACAATGAACGCCAGGCGATCCGCATGACCACCTCGTTGGGACAGGATATCGCTTTCGTACAGATCGCCGGTCTGGTGGCGAGGCGGATTGTTTGCGGCCTGTATGAAGGGCAGCGGGTACACGTGGGCGCACGCTTTGGCATGATCCGCTTTGGCAGCCGGGTCGACGTTTATCTGGACGAGGGCACGGCGCCCCTGGTGGCGGTGGGGCAGACCGCCGTGGCGGGGGAAACCGTGCTGGCCGATTGCGATAGCGATGAAGCGCGGCGGCACGGAGAGATGCGATGAAATTCAAGCGGCGCCATCGCCGGCTTCGCGAATTGCCGGTCAACAGCCTGATCCCCAATATTCTGACCGTCCTGGCACTGTGCGCCGGCATGTCGGCGATCCGCTTTGCGATGCAGGAAAAATGGCAGCTGGCGGTGGCGGCGATCCTCATCGCGGGAGTCCTGGATGGCCTGGATGGGCGCATGGCACGGTTGTTGAAAGGGGCGACGAAATTCGGTGCGGAATTGGATTCCCTGTCGGACTTCATTGCCTTTGGCGTAGCCCCGGCGCTGGTGATTTTTATGTGGAGCACCGAGGCCCTGGGCGGTGTGGGCTGGATCGCCGGTCTGGCCTACAGCACCTGTTGCGCCCTGCGGTTGGCCCGCTTCAACACCGCCCTGGATAATCCGGACCGGCCAGTCTGGGCCAGCTATTTCTTCACGGGCATGGCGGCGCCGGCGGCCGCCTGCATGGTCCTGTTACCTATGGCCATCAGCTTCCAGATCGAGGGCAGTTTACTGCGCGAACCCGCCTTGATGGCTGTCTGGCTGCTGGCGGTGGCCTTCATGATGATCAGCCGGATCCCCACATATTCCTTCAAGCGGGTGCGCATCCGCCGGGAACTGGTGTTGCCCCTGTTGGTGGTGGTCGGCGTCGTCGCGGCCATATTATCCAGCTATCCCTGGTTCGTGCTGTCGGTGCTGGGTGTATCGTATCTGGCCTCGGTACCCTTTAGCTACCGGGCGCAGCAACGCTTTGCCGTGGTCCAGGATAGCCCGGCCCCGCGACAGGGGGCAGGCGATGGGCCGGACAATGAAAGCAGCGATGATGAAACCAGCGACGAAACCAGCGACGATGGCGCGTCCGCCAATTAGCCTGGGCCGTGCGTGACCCGGACCAATTCTGTTATGGTCCCGGGACCTGGACACGCCCCGTGAATGGTAACACTGTAGGTACATCCTGAATATTTTCTGACACGCCGGGCCATCGAATCATGACCGCGAAAACCGCTTTCGAAGACGAAATCACAAATCATTTTCCGACCACTTTCATGCGCCGCCGGCATGGTGCCTCGGGCGACCTGAATAGCCGGCTGCACAGCTACCTGCTCAAACAGGAGAAGCGCGAACGCAACAAACTGGCCGGTACGTCCAACCTTGGCGGCTACCACAGCGACACGCAATTGTTGTCGGCGAAAGACGAGGCCATTGTCGAACTGCGGCAAATGATCTTCGAGGCAATTTTGACCTTTGTGGGGCCCCTGATCGACAACGAATGCGCCGGCCCGCCGGAAGAAACAAATCTGCGATTATGGGGCTGGTGCGTCATCATGCGGCAGGGTGACTACAATCATCAGCACATGCATCCCGATGCCAACATATCCGGGGTCTATTACGTCACCACGCCGAAGGTCATGCAGAAAAGCACGACCGCGCAACCACACGGCTGCATTTCATTCGTCGACCCACGGCCACGCGCGAATACCATGCGGTTGCCCAATCAGCATTCCGCCCATGCGATCAATCCGGAAGCGGGCGATTTGGTCATTTTTCCGAGCTATTACGAACACTCGGTAACCCCTTTCAAAGGCCCCGGTGTCCGGATCTGCATCGCGTTCAACGCCAAGCTGGCCTGACGCCATCCTTCCCATTCGAGGCCGGGGGGTTCCGCCGAAAGCCCATGTTGAGCCAGATCAAACCGCCCGCGCCTTGTTTGTGTTATGCCGCCCCAGCTGTTAGAGGCGTTCGGGCTATAGGAATAAGTAAACGCCGTCCATGGATTTGCCGGCGGGCGCGATCATTAGGAGAGTAGACCATGAATGTGGCAGCCGAGATAATCCAGGGCACCGGCCAAACGGTCGAGCACTTCGACGTGCTGATCGTGGGGGCCGGCATATCCGGCATCGGCGCGGCTTACCATCTGGGGCAACGATGCCCCGGCAAAAGCTTCGCGTTGCTGGAAAACCAGGAAAGCTTTGGCGGCACCTGGATTACCCACAAATATCCCGGCATACGCTCCGACAGCGACCTGTTTACCTTTGGCTATAAATGGAAGCCCTGGATCGGGCCGCCCATCGCCACGGGCGAGGAATTTATAAGATACCTTGATGAAGCCATCGACGAGCATGACATTCGCCGGCACATCCGCTACCTGCATGAGATCAAAAGCGCCACCTGGTCCAGCGGGGAGAAGCGCTGGACGTTGGCGGTGGTGCGCAAGGATAGCGGCGAAAGCCTGGCATTTACCTGCAATTTTTTGTGGATGTGCCAGGGCTATTACCGCCATTCGCAGGGTTATATGCCGGAGTTCCCAGGGCGGGACCGCTTTCAGGGCCCGGTGGTGCATCCTCAAACCTGGCCGGAAGAACTGGACTATCAGGACAAGAACGTCGTGGTCATCGGTTCCGGCGCCACGGCGGCCACGCTGATACCGGCGATGGCCGAAGATTGCAGGCACATCACCATGCTGCAGCGCTCGCCCACATATTTCTTTGCTGCGCCGAACCGCAACGACGTGGCGGACATGCTGCGAGAGCTGGATGTCCCTGACGAGTGGACCCACGAAATCGCGCGCCGCAAGATCCTGTACGACCAGAAAATCATCACCCGCCGCTCCTTCGATGACTCGGAGGCGCTGAAAGCGGAACTGATCGCCGGCACGCGGGCCTACCTGGGTGACGACTTCGATGTGGAAACGCACTTCACACCCAGCTACCAGCCGTGGCGCCAGCGTCTGGCCTTCGTGCCGGACGGCGACTTGTTCGCGGGCATCAGATCGGGCAAGGCATCGGTGGTGACCGATCAGATCGAGACCTTCACGGAAACCGGCATCCTGCTGCAATCGGGCCGGGAGCTGGAAGCCGACATCATCATCTCCGCCACCGGCTTCAATCTCTCCGCCCTGGGCGACATCGACTTCACCATCGATGGCCAGTCCCTCAATTTCGCCCATACCTGGACCCACCGGGGCATTATGTTCTCGGGCATACCCAACATGGCCTGGGTGTTCGGCTATCTGAGAACAAGCTGGACCATGCGCGCCGATATGGTCGCGGAATTCGTCTGCCGCCTACTCAATCATATGAGTGAAAAGGGCCGGGCGGTCGTCACGCCGGAATTGCGGGCGGAAGAAAAGGACATGCCCGAACTTCCGTTCATAGAACCGGATAATTTCAACGCCGGTTATTTAACGCGCAAGATGCATTTGATGCCGAAGCAGGGGGATCATGACCCTTGGGTCCACACCCAGGACTACTACACCGACAAGGATACGCTGCCCGCCGCCGATCTGGATGACGGCACCTTGGTTTATCAATAACCCCCGGCGGGTTCTTGCCTACGGCCAGCCGGCACCGGGCACTGAAACGTCCACCATTTCGATGCGGCCCGAACGCAGCTCGGCGGTGCCCGGACCCGATTGCAGGCAGGTGCAGATGAACAGCGTGCGCCGGTCGGGGCCGCCCAGCATACAGGCGAACGAGCCCATCTCGCCGGTGGAGACGCGGTCCGTGACGTCGCCCCCTTCCAGAACCCGGATGGTTTCCTTGTTGCGCGGGTCGGCGACCCAGACGGCGCCGTCTGCGTCCAGGCAAATGCCGTCGGGCCAGCCGCCCGCCAGGTCGGCCCAGACGCGGCGGTTGTGCAGCGAGCCGTCGCCATGGCGGTCCCAGGCGCTCAGGACATGGCCGCGGGTTTCACCGACAATCAGGGTGCCGCCATCGGGCGTGATGACGGAGCCGTTGGGAAAGGCCAAACCAGTCGCGGCCACGGAGGCGGCACCGTCGGGATCGACGCGGATCAGATCGGCGGTCCGGAACGGATCGCCGCCGTGGCTGTTGTAGCCGAAATTGCCCACATAGGCGCCGCCATCGCCGTCCACCACCATGTCATTGCAATGGTATCCGGCCAGGTCCGACAGATCCGCGACCTCCACCAGGCCGCCGGGATCCAGGCGCAGCAGTTTGCGGTCCACCATGGAAACCACCAGCAGCCGGCCATCGGGAGTCCAGCCCAGGCCCGAAGGCTGCCCCGGCACCTCGACCATTGTTTCCCGTTTGCCCGCCATATCCACCGCCACCACTTCATGGGCATAGAAATCAGAAAACCACAGCCGCCCCTCGTGCCATCGCGGCCCCTCGGGGAAGGTCAGGCCGTCCAGCAGGACCTTTGGTTGATCGGTCATGGCAAATCCTTTTCCTGGTCTATAATGGCTGGCCTGAATTGTAGGTCAAACGAGCCGGGGAGGCGATGATGCGTTTACAGGATCGAATTGCGATGGTGGTCGGTGCGGGGCAAAGTCCGGGCGAGAGCATGGGCAACGGCCGGGCCACGGCCATGGTTTTCGCCCGGCAGGGTGCCCAGGTGGCCGCCGTGGACCGGGATCTCGCCTCGGCCGAGGAAACGGCGGCGATGATCAGGGACGAAGGCGGCAAGGCGGTCGCCCTAGAGGCCGATGTCACCGATGAGGGGGCGATCCAGGCCGCCGTGGCCGAATGCCTGGGCCTCCATGGCCGCATCGATATCCTGCATAACAACGTCGGCATCTCCATCGCCGGGGATGATGCGGAGATTACCGAGATCACCGTCGAAGCCTTCGACCATTGTGTTGCCGTGAACCTGCGTGGCATGGTGCTGACCTGCAAACATGTCCTGCCCGGCATGCGGGCGCAGGGCAGTGGTGCGATCATAAATATTTCATCCCTGGCTGCCTGGTCGGCCTATCCCCTGGTTGCCTACAAGACCACCAAGGCCGCCGTTATTGCCCTGACCGAGCAACTGGCGATACAGAACGCCCCCTATGGCGTGCGCGCAAATGTCATTCTGCCGGGCCTGATGGATACCCCCATGGCGGTGGATACCCGGGCCCGGACCACCGGCAAAAGCCGGGCCGAAATCGCCGCCGGACGCGATGCCAAGGTGCCCCTCGGGGGCAAGATGGGCACCGCCTGGGACGTCGCCAACGCGGCCCTGTTCCTGGCCTCGGACGAGGCGGGCTTCATCACCGGCGCCGCGCTGCCCGTGGACGGTGGCACCTCGGTCAAAGTGGGCTAACCGCTAGTGTCCCGATTCCGAAGTTCGCATGATTTTCGCCTGCTGTTCAGCGGTTTCGATTGTTCGGAGGCAGAACCGCT
>JAKZRK010000013.1:0-21266 GCA_047518225.1 Alphaproteobacteria bacterium
CACCCGAAATACAGCGGCGGCGACAAAAGCAAAGGGGAAGGGCAAGGAAAATCCAGACCGGACCAAACGAAATACTGAAAACCCGTCATAATAACTCAAATCAAGATCCCGATGGGCCTTCATGACGTATCCGGGCTAGGCCATCCACGATGCCGATGCCCATATCTTGGAGACGCCCGAGATGCTGGCGGACTTCGCCGATCCTGAAATTCGCGAACGCATCGGCAGCCGGCAATTCGCCCACCTGATGGGGGCTGGTCTGGCCTGAACCGCTGTAATGTAGGCTCTAAAGACCCAGGTATTGCTGCCGGATTTCTTCGTTGTCCTGCAATTCGTCGATGGTGCCGCCAAAGCGCACCTGGCCTTTTTCGATGATATAGGCGCGGTCGCTGAGGGCGGTGGCGAACTTGGCGTTTTGTTCGCACAGCAGTATCGTCATGCCCTCTTCCTTCAGGTGGGCGATTTGCTCGCTAAGATCGCGGACCACCAGGGGGGCCAAGCCTTCCGAAGGTTCATCGAGCAGCAGCAAATCGGGGTTGCCCATGAGGGTGCGGCCCACGGTGAGCATTTGCTGCTCGCCGCCGCTCAAATGGCCGCCCTTGCGGTCGCCCAGCGCTTCCAGGATGGGGAAAACCTGGTTGACGCGGTCGATGGTCCATTCCTTGCCATTTGGGCTCGAGCCGGGTTTACGCCCGGTTTCCAGGTTCTCCCGCACCGTCAAATCCGGGAATATGCGGCGCTCTTCCGGTACGAAGCCAACGCCAAGCTTGGCCACCCGGAACGCCGGCCGGCCGGTAATATCTTGGCCTTTGTAAACCACGCTGCCTTGCTTTGGCGCCGTCAGACCCATGATCGAGCGCAAGGTGGTGGTCTTGCCGACGCCGTTGCGGCCCAGCAGGGCAACGCATTCGCCCTCGTCCACATTGAGGGAAATGCCGAACAGAATCTGGCTCAAGCCATAGGAGGTATAGATATCGTTGACTTCCAGGATCATGCCGCCTCTCCCAGGTAGATGCGCTGCACGTCTGGATTGTCCTTTACCTCGTCCGGCGCACCTTCGGCCAGGACGGCGCCCTGGTGCAATACGGTGATTTTTTCCGCGACGGAAAACACCACATCCATGTCATGCTCGGTGAACAGCAATGTCAGGCCCCGCTCCCGGGTTATGCGCTCGATCAAGGCGATGCTATTGGTGGTTTCCTGGGGCGACATACCCGCGGTGGGTTCGTCCAGCAACAGAATTTCCGGGTCGCTGGCCAGGGTGATGCCCAGTTCCAGTTGTTTCTGAAAGCCATAGGACAGGGTGCCCGAGGTGGAGTGCGCCTCGTCCACCAAGCCCACGTCCTCCAACAAGGCATAGGTTTCCGCCTGCACCAGGTTGCGGGTGGGGGTCAGGAAATTGAGGGTTTTTCGCGTATGTGAAAGCACCGCGACCTGAACGTTTTCGAACACGGAGAGCCGGGGAAATATATTGGTGCGCTGAAAGGAACGCCCCATGCCGAACTGGCAAATGGTGTGCGGCGCCTTGCCTGTAATGTCCTGGTCGTGGAAGTAGACCTTGCCCTCGGTCGGCGTCAAATGCCCGGTGATCAGGTTGAACAGAGTTGATTTGCCGGCCCCATTGGGGCCGATGATGCAGGCCAGCTGGCCCTTTTCGACATTTATGGAAACATCGTTGATGGCGATGAAGCCATCGAACGACATGGTAGCGTTTTCAACGCGAAGCAACATATCCTAGATACTCCCTGGGCCCGGCAATGATATCCGGCGCCTGTTATTCAGCCGCTTCTCGGGCGGGATCCTTGGCCTCTACCGCCACGCCGTTGCCAAAGGCCTGCCGCGCATCCGGTTGCAACAGAATATAAAAACTGTAAATGACCCACAGAAATACCAGGATCAGGCCCGACAAGGGCGTCTCCAGATAAATATGCAGGAACAGCGACAGAATAGTAAAGGCCAATAGAGCCCAACGGTGCAGCGGCTGATAGGCCCGGATGCCGCGCAACAGCCACCACAAAACGGCGGCGCCGACCACGATTTGCAAGACGGTTCGCGGGACAAGGCCCCAGGTAATCAGGGACAGCAGCTCGAAATCCCAATCTTCCGAGATCAACCACGAAGCAGGGGCTTGCAGGATCGTGAAAAACGCCGTGAAGCCCACGGCACCGCCGAAGAAGTACCAGGATTTTCGGCTGAACTGGGCCATCATCTTGGCCATCCGCGTCGCCATGTCATCGCCCAAACTATCATCCCGCTCCTGAATAAAGCCGACGATGCCGCCGGGCAGCGCGAACAGGATCAAGACCAAAGTGGCGCCCAGGAACAGTTGCCAGATTTCCGGATAGTTCTCGGTGATGTCCGCATCCATGGTCAGCAGCAAAAAGGCGCCGACGATGGGCCCGAAGAAGGTGTAGACACCGCCCAACAGGCTCATCAGCAGAACCTGGGTCGATTGTGTCCAATGGGCCAGATCGGGATAGACGCTGCGGTCGTTGATCATGATCAAGGCCCCGGCCAGACCGGAAAAGGCACCGGCGATCATAAAGGCATAGAGCTTATGGCGTTGCACATCGATGCCGACGAAATCCGCGCGGACCTCGTTTTCCCGGATCGCCGTCAGGGTCTTGCCGAATGGCGAGTTGACGATCCGCCAGAGCAGATAGATGCAGGCCATGCAAATCACCAGCACGAATTTGTAAAAGTTGGCAAAGGTCGGATCCATGATCCATTCGGGCACGGGAATACCGATCAAGCCGTTGTCGCCGCCCGTGAAATCGTACCATTTGAAGGCGATCAGATAGACGATATGGCCAAAGGCCAGGGTCAGAATGGCGAAATAGATGTGGGTCCGGCGAATACAAAAATAACCGATCACCAGGGCGGCGATGGCGCCGCCGATCGGCGCGGCGATTAAGGCCACATAAAAATTCATCCAGACGAAATATTTCAGCAGCAAGCCGGCGGTGTACCCGCCGATCCCCAGGTACGCCGCCTGACCGAACGAGATCAAACCGCCATAGCCCATGAGCAGATTAAAGGCGACGGCGAACAGGGACCAAATGAAAACTTCCGTCAGGAAGATGATCCAGTAATCCGCCCATTCCATATAAATGATCAGTTCCGGGGTCCAAAACAGCACCACAAATGTCACCAGAAAACCCCAGAGCACGGGATCCCGCAGCGCGCCTTGGACCTTGCCAAGGGAGCCTACGGTATCGTGTAACGTATCTTGCGAAGTCGCCACGCCAGCTCTCCTAATTTTGCAATGCTTACAAGGTCATCAATCCGAAATGATTAATGACCGCCTTCAACTTTCTTGCCCAACAGGCCCTGTGGCCGGGCCACCAGCACCACGGCCATGAGCACGTATATAAATACGGATTCCAGCTCCGGCACCCAAAGAATGCCGAATGACTTCAACTCGCCATAGATCAACGCCCCCAACGCGGTGCCCGCCATGGAGCCGAGGCCGCCCAAGACCACGACCAGGAAAACCTCGATGATGACATCGAAATCCATGCCCGGATAGAGCGCGCCCATGGGCGCCAGCACGGCCCCGCCCAAACCACCCAAAAACGAGCCGACGGCAAAGACGCCGGTATAAAGCAGCCGTACATTGACGCCGAGGGCGCTGATCATTTCCCGGTCCTGGGTGGCAGCGCGAACCGTGCGCCCGACGTTGGTTTTGTTAAGGAACAGATAAAGCCCCAACACGGTCAAAAATCCAGCCGGCAGAAGCACGAACATCTGGTAACTGGGAAACAGGCTGCCGGCCACCGAAACCGTGCTCTCAAAGCCTTCCGGCCGCGCCACCGACAGGTTTTCGGCACCATAGATCACTTTCACGAGATCACCGAAAATCAAAACCATGGCATAGGTCAGCAGTAGCTGGTACAGGGGATCGGCCTTGTAGATGGGCCGCAAAAAGACGACCTCCATGACCACGCCCAGGATCACCACCGCCATTGGCGCGATGAATAACGCCGGCCAAAAATCGCCAACCGTATAGCCTACATAGGTGAATACAAAAAATGCGCCGTACATATAGAACGAACCGTGCGCGAAATTGAGGATACCCAGTACGCCGAAAACCAGCGACAGGCCGGACGCCACCAGATAAATGCCGGCGGCGATAAACAAGCCGTTGACGAGCTGGACAAAAAGTACATTGGTGAAGAAATCGGCCATACCGGCGCTCCGTAAACTGGCGGCCCTGGGACGGTCGGTCAGGGTCCACTATGAATGATGAACAAGCTATCTCTCGAATTTTACTCCGGGCGCGACATCATGCCGCGCGGGGCATGCGGCATAACAGGCAGCGCCGGGACCCCGGCAATATCGACGGGGCCCCGGTCACTAAACCTATCGCAAAGCCGACACGACTATTAGGCAGCCGTCCCGATGCGAGACCTTAACTGCCTTTCCTCTTGTAATCAGCACGCGCCTTTTCGACTTCGGCATCGGTGCGCAGGACTTCCAAGCCTTCGGCGCGGGTCACGTCCTTCAGGCGTTTGAAGGGGTATTTCGGGTTCGTATAGGTAAATCCGGCGTGGTAGGCGAAGGTCGCCTGGCCGTCTATCTCGCGAACCTCGACATCGCCCAGAAGGGTTGAAAACTTGGCCCCTCTCATGGCTTTGACAATGGCATCTGAATCGGCGCTGCCCGCCTTGTTCATGGCCTCGGCCATCATGTAGGTGGACACATAACCGATGATGTCACCGGACTTCGGAATATAGCCGGCCCGTTTCTGGAATTCGGCGATGAACTTCTTGTTTTCCGCCTTTTTCACCGGAATGGTGTCGAAGGCATAGAGATAGGTCGCCAGGACGCCATCGGGCATATCCTTGCCCAGGGGTTTCAGCAGATCCAAATCGCCGCCACCGGTGGAGATGTACTGGATTTTGTCAAAGAAGCCATAAGCGCTGGCCTGTTTGATAAAGGCGATCAGATCGCCGCCCCAGAGCGAGGAGAAGACCGCATCGGGCTTGGCATTCAACATCGCCGTGATATGGGCGGAATAGTCCCGCTCGCCCAGCTTGGGCCACAGATCGCCCAACTTGGTGACGCCCTCCTTCTTGACCCGCAGGAAATCCCAGAAGTCGGCGTTGACCCGGTGACCCCATTCGTAGTCCGGGCCGATGAAATAATATTTCTTCCAGTCCTGCTTGGACGCGGCCAGGGCGGCCGTACGGCCGATGACGGTTGAATTGGTATTGGTGCGGATAACATAGTCGTGACCCTGTTCGCCGGTCAGCGCCGCCGTTTGGGCGATGGTATCCACGAACAGAACCTTCATCTCCTTGGCCACCTGGCTGACCGCCAGGGCGACGCCGGAAGAGATAATGCCCATGACGAAATCAACCTTGTCGCGGGTCACCATGCGGCGGAATTCTTTCACCGCGATGCCGGGCTTCAGTTTGTTGTCGCGGATCACGAATTTAATCTTGCGTCCGCCCAAGACGCCACCGGCGGCGTTGATTTCTTCCGCCGCGATTTGATGGCCGATCACCGTGCCCTTGGTGTAGACGGCGGCCAAGCCCGATAGAGCATACAGAAGGCCAATTTTGACCGGCTCTTTTTTGGCGGCCGTGGCCGGCGTCGCGATCAACGCCAAGGCGACTGCAGGCGCTAAAATTGCGGCAAAAATTTGTCTACGCATAACTAACCTCCCCAAAACGCGTATTTGTATGATGCGATTACTTTTTCATTTATTCCCAACCGTATTGCGTAACCGCGGGCAAACCGTAGACGCTAACCGGCGCCTAGACAATAGTTAAAATGGCCATAATCCATCCGCTTACCACGGGCTTCTAAATTCTCGCGCAACCGCGATCCATCTCCGCCGGCGGCTGAACCGGCATGAAACATGATAAAACGATTGCCCCCCGCGCAGACCCTTTTACGTGTCGTCGGCCGCTTCGCGTTCGGCGCGTTTTTTCTCCACCATGCGGGCGCCCAGAATGGAAATTTCGTAGAGCACAAGGATGGGAATGCCCAGGCCGATCTGGCTGATCACGTCGGGCGGCGTCAATATCGCCGCCGCGGCAAAGGTGACGATGATGGCGTATTTACGTTTTTCCGCTAGCCCCTTGGCGGTTACCAGGCCGGCCCGGGCCATCAGCATCAGGATCACGGGAAGCTGGAAGGACAGACCGAAGGCGAAGATCAACTTCATCACCAGGGACAGATACTCGTTGACCTTGGGCTCCATCTGAATGGCCAGCATGCCGGGTCCGCCAGCGCTCTCGAAGCTGATGAAGAACTTCCAGGCCAAGGGGAATATCAGGTAATAGACCAGGGAAGCGCCCAACAGGAACAGCACTGGGGTGGCGAACAAAAAGGGTAGGAAGGCGCGTCGTTCCTGTTTGTACAGGCCCGGCGCGATAAAGGCCCAGATCTGTCCGGCGACGATGGGAAAGGTCAGGCAGATGGAACCGAAGAAGGCGACTTTCAGATATGTGAAGAAGGCCTCGTGCAGGCCGGTATAGATCAGACGCCGGCCCGGCTGGCCCTCCATCAGATCCGCCAGGGGTTGCACCAGAAAGGCATAGATTTGTTCGGCCACCAGATAGCTGAGAACAAATCCAACCGCCAAGGCGCCGATGGACCAGAGGAGACGATTGCGCAGCTCTATCAGATGCTCGATCAGGGGCATCTTTTCCGCTTCAATTTCGTCCTCTACGGCCGTCTCGTCTTCGCCTTCGGAATTGGCTTCAATTTGCTCCTGGGACACGGACTAAGTATCCGTGCTCTTGACCGGGGCGCGGTCTTCGGCTTCGTCAATGACCGTATCAATGCCGTCGTCCCGGATGATATCCGGCGTGATTTCGGCGAGCTCTTCGTCCGAGGCGTCGAAATCTCCGTCAGGCGGCCATTTCATTGGCGTTGGCGGCGGCGTAGGATAATCGTCGTTTCGTGATTGGCTTGCATCGAGCGGTCCATCGGCATCATCGGTCATGTTGAGGAGTTCGCTGCCGCCAAAATCACCAATGCTGTTGCCGGCCTTGCGCAACTCGTCGATTTCGGAATCGGCGATCATGTCGTTGACGCTGTTCTGCAGGTCGCGGGTCACCGCGCGGGCCTTGCCGATCCACTTGCCGATAGTGCGCAGGGTGCGCGGCAGATCCTTGGGTCCGATGACCACGATCGCCACCACGGCGATCATCAACATTTCGCTCCAACCTATGTCCAGCATGGCACAAGTTCCCCGCGGGCCACATCAAGCATCATGCTTCAACGCGCGGCACGATAACGGATATCCTAACTTTTCGCGGCCTCGTCCTTGGTGGCGCTGGTCTGCACCGGTTTGGCGTCATCGCCATCAAGGCTTTCATGCGGGGTAGATGCGACTTTATCATCCTCGGCCATGCCGGATTTAAAACTTTTAATGCCCTTGGCCAGGTCGCCCATCAGGGACGACAATTTGCCCCGGCCAAATAACAACACAACCAGCAAGACGACGATCGCGATTTGCCAAAAACTCAAGCCCATGGGTAAAACTCCGTGTTCCGGGGCGTACCGTCACGCCCGCCAGATTTGCGGCAATATGGCAGAAGCACTGCCACGAAGCAATGTAACCGACATATGGGCCTTGCCGCCGATTTCGTCGAGTAAAATCGTACTGCCCGGCCCCGCCCTTGGATTAATTCAGCTTTGGATGTCGATTATTTCAGCCGAGGGCGCAGGCCCGTCCAAGCTGTCCGCCGCGTGCTCCTCGGGCAAAATGGCCTGGCTGCCGTCATCGCCCTCTTCCAAGGCGTCTTCCGGTTCGCGGTGCGACAGCGGCAACAAATCGGTACGCGCCTGCCCTTCCAGCAGTCCCGACGCCTTTAATTCGTCCAGACCGGGCAAATCCATGATGCTCTGAAAGCCAAAATGTTCCAGGAAACCGTCGCTGGTGCCATAGGTTACCGGCCGTCCCGGCGTTCGCCGGCGCCCGCGGATGCGCACCCAGCCCAGTTCCATCAACAAATCCAAGGTGCCTTTGGACAGGCTGACGCCCCGCACCTCTTCAATCTCGGCCCGCGTGACCGGCTGGTGATAGGACGTGATGGCCAGGGTTTCCAGCGCCGCGCGGGATAGCTTGCGGTTTTGCTGACGGTGTTCCTGCAATAGGAAATGCAGATCGGGCGCCGTCCGCATGGCCCATTTCCCGGCTACCTGCACCAGGTTGACGCCGCGGTTAGCATAATGAGCCGCCAACTGGTTCAGCAGATCGGGCACATCCGCGCCGTCGGGCAGGCGCGCCGCTAGGCTGGCCACATCCAGCGGCTCCGTCGCGGCAAACAACAAGGCCTCGACCATGCGCTGATAACCGGCCTGGTGTTCGCCCGTTGGCGTCTTTTTGGGTGGGCCTTCCTTGGGCGCGGTGTCCGTGGTCATGAGCCCTTGACCTCCTTGATATAAATGGGTCCGAACGTCTGGCCCTGGCGCAGCTTGAGACGGCCTTGTTTAGCCAGTTCCAGCGATGCGGTGAAAGTGGATGCCAGGGCGGACCGCGATTCCATGCCAACCTTTAACTCGGCCGGCAGAAAGGCTTCCAAACTGGCCCAGTCGGGCATGGTGCCCAGGAACATCGATATCTGGCGCATCGCCTCTTCCACCGACAAGATAGCCGGAGGACGCAGTGTGATCGACATCGCATCCGAACGGTCGACCTGGCCCACGTAGGCCATCAACAGATCATAAAGGCTGCAGTCATAATGGGATTTTCGGATTACCGTAACCCCCTCCGGGGCGCCACGGGGAAAGATATCAATGCCTAGGCGTTGCCGCCGCATCAAGGTATCCGCCGCCTCGCGCATGGCCTCCAGCCGTTGCAATTGATGTTGCAGGCGGGCTGCCAGTTCTTCACCGGTGGGTTCGTCGTCGCCGGGCTGGGCCGGCAGCAACAGGCGCGATTTAAGGTAGGCCAGCCAGGCCGCCATGACCAGATAATCCGCCGCCACCTCCAGCCGCAAGCGCCGCGCCTCGGCAACGAAGACGAGATATTGATCCGCCAGATCCAGGATGGAAATGTGGGTCAGATCCAGCTTTTGCTGCCGCGACAGGGTCAGTAGGACATCTAACGGCCCTTCATAGCCATCCAAGGTGACCTGAAAGCTCTCCACCCGCCCCGCCGCCAGAACAGGGTTCGGCGGCGGCCCTTCAAAGGCCTCGCCGGAGGCGGCGGCAGAGGCTTCCGTCGGCGCCAACTTGGAACTTGGTTCGCGGGGTTCGCTCATGGCACAATTATACCTTATCCATACGGTCCGCCAAGCCGATAAACGCAATATCTTGTGGGTAACTTGAAGCGTTCCACAAAATAGCCTGGCTCACGGGGCGCCTAACAGGTCGTTCAATCGCGCCAGCAGATCATCATATATGGCCGGCTCGGGCCGCCGCCGCCAGGCCAGGGCGCGACGCCAGCGGCTTTGGGCTTTCGTGGAAAGGGGCTGGCAGGCATCGGCCACGGCCTGCATTTCCGCCCACTTGCCGTTGCAATGCAATGCCACATCGCAGCCTGCCGCCAAGGCGCCTGCCGCCCGTTGCCCCAGGCATCCGCCCAGGGCCTGCATGGACAAGTCATCGGTGAATAACAGGCCATCAAAACCTATATGATCCCGGATGACCTCGCCGATAATGGATTTAGACATGGTCGCCGGATGATCGGGGTCAAGGGCGGGATAAAGCAGATGCGCGGTCATCCCCAGGGGTAGATCGGCCAGGGCCGCGAAGGGCCGAAAATCCTGATTGGCCAATACTTCCCGGCTGGCGGAGACAACGGGCATCTCCAGGTGGCTGTCCACCCCGGCGCGACCATGGCCGGGCATATGCTTGATCACCGGTAAAATGCCACCCTGGCGCAAGCCGTCCGCCTGGGCCCGGCCCAGGCGCGCCACCATATCCCAATCGGCGGAAAACGCGCGGTCGCCGATAACCTGGTGTCCGGCGGGGTCGTGCACGTCCAGGCACGGCACGCAATTGACGTCAACACCCAGAGCCGCTAGGTCCAGCGCCATCAGGCGGGCATTCAGGCTCACCGCTTCTTCCGCCAACATCACATTGTCATGGGCTAAACGCCCAAAAATCGCCGCAGCGGGTACCTTGCGCCATTGCGGCGGCGGCAAGCGTTGCACCCGGCCGCCCTCGTGATCCATCAGCACCGGCGCCTCGGTCCGGCCCACGGCGGCGCGTAAATCGGCTGTCAGGCGGCGGATCTGTTCCGGATTGCCGCAATTACGGGCGAATAGGATGAAACCCAGAGGGTTGACGGCACGAAAAAATGCTGCTTCATCAGGCTGCAAAACCGGCCCCGCGCAACCGAATACGGCCGCCAGGGGTGTGGCCGATGTCATTGCCTCACCGCCTCATTGTGGCGGGACAATGATGCAGTCCTGCCGTTTCGCCTTCAATTTGCCGCAGGCTGACCTGGCCTTGGCCGCATTCCCGAAAAAACCCGCTTGAACGCGGTAATAGACGCCGCGTTTTCCCAGATCCACGCGCGCCGTATGGCCTGAAAGGTCCCCCAGAATGCCTGCGTGCTCCTTCTGCAGGCGGCGCCAAGCGGCATCCGCGAGTTTTTCCTTGCGGTAAGCCACCATTTGTATGCGATAACCGGATTTTACCGTTTTCGCTGCGGGCGCATTGCCAACCGGTGCCTTGATCTCGGGGGCTTTCACCGGTGCGGCAATTGACACTTTCGCCATGGCATCGGGTAACGCCTTTGCCTGCGGCGCTGGCGGTGTCGGCAATGTTGCCTTGTTGGCGGTGGTCTTCAGCGCGCCACCGGCGGCCGGCAGCAGGCTCTCAACCCTGGACGCCATGGCGGCATTCGCTGCACCGGGAATGGCCGGCGGAGCGGCACGTTTTCCCGCCGCGCCGGGGCTGGCCGGCGACATCGCCGCCTGTTTTGCCATGGCTTTGGGCGCCGCCGCGCCTTTACTGGTTTCCGGTTTGGCCGCATCGCCTGGGGCATTGGCGGGGGCATCGGCTATCGCGGGCGCCGCTGGTGCATTGGCTATCACGGGCGCCGCCGGGGCCGGCGCCTTGACAATTGGCTCCTCTGGTGCCGGCGCCAGTTTTTCTACCACCGGGGCTGATGGTTTCGGTGTAATCCGCTCGAACACCAGTTTATCCTGATTGGGAATTGTCAGGCCGCCGGGATCCTCGGGCTTTTCCTTCACCGGTCCCGGCGCCGCCTTGACCAATGGCACTTCCGCAATCACCGTGGGCCGCATGTCCGAGCGTTGCAGGGCGTACCAGGCCGCCGCGGCAAAGGCCAGCGACATGCCCAGGGCGATGGCAAATCCGCCCAGACGGCCCCATCGTCGAAGCCGATGGCGAACGGTATCCCCACTATTATGATCCGGCCATTCACCGTCTGGTTCAACAGCGGACATCGGTCCGTTCCCTCGTCAATGGTTTATCACATATTTCGTTACATGGCTTCGACCGGCTCGACGCCCATAATCGCCAGCCCGGACGCCAGGACAAACGCCACGCCCTGGATCAGGGCAAGACGCGCCTGAGTGACCGCCCTGTCCTCCGCCATGATAAAGCGCAGCTTCGGCTCGGCGTTACCTTTGTTCCATAGCGCATGAAAGTTCGACGCTAACTCATTCAAATAAAAGGCAATTCTATGTGGCTCTCTTGCCTGGGCGGCAATTTCAACGGCCCGGGGCCAACCGGCCATTTGCTTGATCAGGTCGATTTCCGCCGAATCAGTCAGGCGCTCCAGGTCCGCGCCGGCCAGGGTTTCCAAATCCAGGGGCAGGTCGGGCAGCTCGCCCGCCACCCGCCGTAGCACCGAATGGATGCGGGCATGGGCATATTGCACGTAGAAAACAGGGTTATCCTTGGACTGTTCCAGGGCCGCATCAAAATCAAAATCCAGCGGTGCATCGTTCTTGCGGGTCAGCATCATAAAGCGCACCACGTCACGGCCGACCTCGTCCACCAGTTCGCGCAGGGTGACGAAATTACCAGATCGTTTCGACATGCGCACCACCTCGCCGCCGCGCAACAGGCGCACCATCTGGCAAAGACGTACATCCAAATGTCCCTGGTCGTCGCTCAAGGCGCGCACGGCGGCCACCATTCGCTTGATATAGCCGCCGTGGTCGGCGCCCCAGACATCCACCATCTCGTTGTAGCCGCGCTTTACCTTGTCGTGGTGATAGGCGATATCGGCGGCGAAATAGGTCCAACTGCCATCGGATTTCTGCAAGGGGCGGTCCACGTCGTCGCCGAACTGGCTGGCCCTGAACAAGGTTTGCGGCCGAGGTTCCCAGTCATCGGGGGTCTTGCCCTTGGGCGGCTCCAGCACGCCGGTGTAGATCAGACCCTTTTCCCGCAGGGCCGCCAAGGCGCCGTCGATGCCGCCGTCCCTGTACAGGCTGTCTTCGGAAAAAAATACCTCTTGTTCAATACCCAGGCTGGCCAGATCGCCGCGCACCAGGTCCATCATGGCATCGACGGCGAAGCGGCGAAATTCCCCCAGCCAATCCGCTTCCGCCAAATCGCGCCATTTATCGCCATCACGGGCCGCCATGGCTTGTCCCACCGGAACCAGATAGTCGCCCGGATACATACCCTCCGGAATTTCGCCAATCGCTTCGCCCAAGGCTTCCCGGTAACGCAGATGCAGGGACCGCGCAAGCACATCGACCTGGGCGCCGGCGTCATTGATGTAATATTCCTTGCACACATCGTAGCCGACCTTGGCCAGCAGGTTGGCCAGGGCATCGCCATAGACGGCGCCGCGCACATGGCCGATATGCAGGGGCCCCGTCGGGTTGGCCGAAACATATTCGATGTTGATCTTTTCCCCCGCCGCGATCTGGCTGTCGCCATAGGCGGGACCGGCCGCCAGCACGTCGCGCAGGCGGGCCCGCCAAAATTCATTCGATAGACGCAGGTTGATGAAACCGGGGCCGGCGATCTCGGCCGCATCCACCTGATCCAGAGCCGCCAGACGTTCGGCCAGGGGGGCGGCGACATCACGGGGTTTCATCCCGGCCTGTTTGGTCAGCACCAGGGCCGCGTTGGTTGCCATATCGCCATGGCTGGGGTCGCGCGGCGCCTCGACCGCAAGGTTGGACAGATCCAGGCCCGCCGGCAGGACACCAGCCTCGGCCAGGGCGTCCACAATGGCGACGACCTGTTCACGGATATAGGCGTAGGGATTCATGATATTCGGGCCGTTCCTCGGGTCATGGTCTGAGCAATTTTGCTCGAAATGGCGGCGGTGTTCTTCCAGGGCGAAGCGGTCGGTCATGCCGGCGATGAAATCAGCAACCCGGCGCGGCGCATCGGGCATCTCGCCGCCGCGGGCGGGCGGTAAATGTTCCGGTTGGGCGGTATACAGCCCGAACAAATCGCTGACAACCCGGGCGGCCTTTTCGGTCATGCGGTTGACCTTTGGATGGCGGTACATCTGGTTGTACAGAAACTGTTTCAAGGCCTTTTGCGCCACCGCCATTGCCTCGGAAAATGCGATCACGGGCTGGGACAAAGCGCGGATATCCTCGACCCTTTGCCCACCCATATGCGACAGTCTGGCCCGGCTTTCGCCAATAACATCATCGACCATGGCGCCGATCAGGCGGCGCACGGTTTCATGCACCAACTGTTCCCGGCTCAAATCCCTGTACCGCGCCCGCAGTTCCGCCAATACAGGGGCCACCAGGGGAACCTGGGCCAGATCGTCTGCGAAGAATAATCCGGCCCGCAGGCCATCGTCGATATCATGATTATCATAGGCGATATCGTCGGCCAGGGCGGCCACCTGGGCCTCCGGCCCGGCATAGGTCGCCAATTCCAGGTCATGGCGGGCAACATATTCCGCTATGGCCAAGGGTAACGGATCATCCAACACCGGGCCGTTGTGCTTCACGGTGCCTTCAAGAGCTTCCCAAGTCAGGTTCAGGCCGGCGAAATCCGCATAACGGTGTTCCAGCAAAGTGACGACGCGCAAGGCCTGGGCGTTGTGATCGAAACCGCCATGGGGCTGCATCAGCGCATCCAGCGCGTCTTCGCCGGCGTGGCCGAACGGCGTGTGGCCCAGATCGTGGGCCAGGGCCAGGGCTTCGGCCAGGTCCTCGTTCAGGTCCAAGGCGCGGCAGATGGAGCGGGCGATCTGCGCCACCTCCAGGGAATGGGTCAGGCGGGTGCGGTAATGATCGCCTTCGTGATAGACAAAGACCTGGGTTTTGTATTGCAGGCGGCGAAACGCGGCGGAATGAATAATCCGGTCCCGGTCCCGCTGAAAGGCGGTTCTGGTGGCGCTTTCAGGCTCGCCAAACAGCCGCCCCCGGCTATTTTCCGGACGGGAGGCATAGGGGGCGAGGGTCTGTGAATTGGCCATTGCCGGCAACCTAGCGCCATTTGCCACAGGTGGGAACCGATTGACATTTCCGTATTCGATCTTACATTCAGTTAACTTATTGGCGATAAGGTGAATAAATGTCCGATATCACGCAAACCGATGCACCGGGGGGCGGCGTAACGCTCACGGGCGACGCCGCCAAACGCATTGCCTTTTTGATGCAACAGGAAGGCGCGGATGCGAAATTGCGGATTGAAGTGCAGGGCGGCGGCTGTTCCGGCTTCAGTTATGGTTTCCGCTTTGATACCCAGGTCAACGACGATGATCTGATCATCGAACTGGATGATGCCATTGTTCTGATCGACGAAACCTCGATGCAGTTTCTCGGCGGGGCCAAAATCGACTATGTCGACGATTTAATGGCCGCCGCGTTCCGCATCGAAAACCCGAACGCGTCGTCCGCCTGCGGCTGCGGTACCTCTTTCGCCATATAAGCTGGATTGGGCCTTGCCTTTGCCATGATGGCCGTGGCTCTATGCGCCCATGAAAATCGCCACCTGGAATGTTAATTCGATCAAGGCGCGGCTGCCCCGGGTCCTGGAATGGCTGGAAAAGGCCCGCCCGGACGTGGTGCTGTTGCAGGAATTAAAAGTCACGGACGAGGCCTTCCCCTACCAACCTATCGAAGATCTTGGCTACAACACCGCCGTGCATGGGCAAAAGACCTATAACGGCGTCGCCATCTTGTCGAAACGGCCCATCGAGGACGTACGGCGCGGTTTGCCCGGCGACGATAACGATGAGCAGGCCCGTTATATCGAAGCCAGCGTCGATGGGGTGCGGGTCGCCTCCATCTATCTGCCCAACGGCAACCCCACGGATAGCGATAAGTTTCCCTACAAGCTGGCCTGGATGGACCGCCTGATCGAACATGCGGGCGGGCTGTTGCACCACGATGAAGCCATTGTCCTGGGCGGTGACTACAACATCATCCCCGAGGACCGGGATTGCCACGACCCGGCGGGTTTTGCAACCGACGCCCTTTGCCTGCCGGAAAGCCGAGCCAGGTGGCGGCAGTTGCTCTATCTGGGCCTGACGGAAGCGTTCCGGGCCCGGCATCCCGGCATCACCGCGTACAGCTATTGGGATTACCAGGCCGGGGCCTGGCAAAAAGACAATGGCGTCCGCATCGACCATCTGCTGTTGAGCCCGCAGGCCGCCGACCGGCTGGGTGACGTGGAAATCGACCGCACCCCCCGCGGCAAGGAACGCCCCTCGGACCACACCCCGGTTTGGTGCGAGATCGAGGAACAGGCGCGATAAAAAAGGGCCGGCCCCCATATTGGCGGGCCAGCCCTAATTTCGTTTTCGTCCGCGCGACTATAGATCGGCGTAGCGTTTCAGGTGGTGGTCCTTGTTGCCGAACATGGTGTCGATCATGGTCAGGCGCTTGAAATAGTGGCCCACGTGCAATTCGTCCGTCATGCCCATGCCGCCATGCAATTGCACCGACTGCTGGCCCACGTACCGGCCGGAATTGCCGATCTGCACTTTCGCGGCGGAGACCGACTTGGCGCGCTCCACCGGATCTTCGTCGCCGATTTTCAAGGTTACCATGTAGCACATGGAGCGGGCCTGTTCGCATTCCATGAACATATCCACCATGCGGTGCTGGAGGACCTGGAATTTTGACAGGGGCACGCCGAACTGCACCCGTGTCTTGAGGTATTCGTTGGTGGTTTCCTGCAAAACATCCATGCAGCCCACGGACTCGGCACAGATGGCGGCAATGGCCTGGCCAACCACCTCTTCCATCAGGGCCGCACCGCCGCCGACCTCGCCCAACACCGCATCGGCGCCAACCGTGACGCCATCCATTTCCAGTTCCGAGGCGCGCAGACCGTCCACGGTGGGATAGTCGCGCCGGCTCAAACCGCTGCAATTGTTATCGATTAGGAACAGGGTTATGCCTTTCGCGTCGCGGCTGGCGCCGGAGGTGCGGGCCGAAACGATGATCTTGTCCGCGGTGGCGGCATGAAAGACCACGCCCTTGTGACCGTTCAAGACAAAGCCGTCGCCGTTTTGTTCAGCCTTGCATTCCACGTCATTGAGATCAAATCGCGATTGCCGCTCGGCATAGCCAAAGGCCAATTTCAACTCGCCGGCGCCCAGTTTGGGCAGCAGTTCCGATTTTTGTTTTTCGCTGCCGCCGGCCATCAAAAAGCCGCCGCCTATGATGATGGAGGACATGTAGGGTTCCACCACCAGGCCGCGGCCGAATTCTTCCATCAACACCATGGTATCCACCGGGCCGCCGCCGATGCCGCGATATTCTTCCGGCAGGGGCATCGCCAACCAGCCCAGTTCCGCCATTTTGGCCCAGTTAGCCTCGCTGTAGCCAATGTCGGTGGCAACCAATTTGCGCCGCGATTCCAGGGGGTATTCCTCGCGCACAAACCGCTGCACGCTGTCTTTCAGCAGTTGTTGTTCTTCGCTGAGGGAAAAATCCATGACGCTCTCCTACCTGTTTTTTATATCCATCAACTAGCATGATCAGACGGCGGCGCAAAGCGTCCATCGCCCGCCACTGGCCAGCTACATCCCCAGCACGGCCTTCGAGAGAATATTGCGCTGGATTTCGTTCGAGCCGGCATAGATCGCGGTCTTGCGGTAATTGAAATATTGCGGCGCCGCCGGCGCGGCGTAGTCCGGCCCCACGGACGGTTCGTTATAGCCATGCACCAGGGCATCGCGGATATAGGGATTGCCGTAATAGGCCACCGCCTGCAAGGTCAGCTCCGAGGCCAGTTGTTGTAGATCCGTACCGATAATTTTCAGGTACGATGCCTCGGCGCCGGGACGGCTATTGCCCAAGGTGCGCAGTTCCATGAATTCATAGCTGCGCAATTGCACTTCATAGTCGGCCAATCGCGCCGCGAAGGCGGGATCGCCGTCGAGCCGTCCGCCGCCGGTCACTTCCTGTTCCGCGATGCCGCGCAAGCGGCGCAACTGTTGTTTCAAGCTCCCCGTGAGACTGTTGGATCGTTCGAACAGCAACAGGAACTTGGCATAGGTCCAGCCCAGATTTTCCTCTCCGATCAGATTTTCCGCCGGCACCCGCACATCCGTGAAGAACACGCTGTTGACCTCGTGCGAGCCATCCATGGTGATGATTGGCGTCACGTCGATGCCGGGACTATTCATATCGATCAACAGGAACGAGATACCTTCCTGCGGTTTGCCCACGTTGGCGGTGCGGACCAGGCAGAAAATCCAATCCGCATACTGCGCCAGTGTGGTCCAGGTCTTGGCGCCATTGACGATGTAGTGATCGCCATCGCGCACCGCCTTGGTTTGGAGGGAGGCCAGGTCCGAGCCCGCGCCCGGTTCCGAATAACCCTGACACCACCACGCCGTACTATCCAGGATATCGGGCAGAAAACGCCGTTTCTGTTCGTCGTTGCCATAGGTGAAGATGACAGGCGCGACCATGCGCACGCCAAAGGGGATGACCGGCGGGCAGTTGCCTTCCACCTGTTCGTTCTGGAACAGATAATGCTGGGTGGGGCTCCAATCCACGCCGCCCAGTGCAACCGGCCAGTGGGGAGCGAACCAGCCCTGTCCGTTCAATTTTTTTTGCCAGAAAACGAAATCTTCCTTATCCAGATGCAGGCCGCGGCGAACCTTGTCCGCCAGCTCGCCGGTCAGATTTGCCTGGATGAACCGGCGCACCTCGGCCTGAAAAGCCAGATCCTCTGGACGGAAATGCATATCCATGGGGCGATCTCCTACAACGAGAAATAAAGGCGGGTATCCGTATGCCCCATGGTCAGGGACAGTTCTTCCCCGGCCGAGACCGCCCGGCCCTGGTCCATGAATTGCACGGCCTGGGCCCAATGGGACAATGTGCCCTGGGGTCCGGAAGAAATGCTGATTTCATCATCCATCCGCAGATCGAACCAGAAGACCACCGCATAGGCCTCGCCCGCGGCGGTAATCGGTATCTTCGCCACGCGCCGGCGATCCGTCATGGGGGGTGCTGAAAAATCAAAATCGGCAACCTGGAAGGGTGCGCTTAACAGCCTGTGCTGTTCGTTGGCCAGGGTGATGGTGCGGTACGAGGCCGGATTGCGGAAGCGGTCGAAAGCGGACAAATCGAAGCCGGCGATGCCGGCCACCGGGTTGACGTTCCGTAGCCTGGGCAGTTCGACCAACTGGCCATGGACCATGGCGCCGGCCGGCACCATGCGCCCCTCTGGCTTCAGCAGATGGCGGGCGGCATGGCGCAAGGTTGGCAACACACCTTCACCCAGCAGGCCACCATCCAATACTTCTGAAACCACAAGATCGGCGGCCGGCAGATCCACACCCGCCTTCAAACTCAGTGATAGGCGGCTCAACACCTGAATACGGTCCGCGAAGCCATTGTCCGCAACGACCTGCCGGGCCACGTCGGCCAGAACCGGGTTCATTTCCACCGCCGTGACCCTTTCGGCGCCGGCCCGGGCGGCCATCAGCGCCAACAGACCCGATCCGGCACCGATATCGAGGACATGCATGCCTTCGCGGACATGCTTGTCCATGGTCCGTCGATAGGCGGCATTGCGCGCTTCATCGGCCAGCATGGGCAAGTGCCAGGCCGGAATTAGACGGCTCCACGCATCGCGCATGTTAATGCGGTATTGTGCGTCATCCGGGGCAAGCTCGACCGCCCTGGCGTGAGCGTCCGCCGCCTCCCCGGCCCGGCCCATGTCGATCAGGCAGGCACCCCGGCCGTTGTGGGCCGCGGCATGATCGGGGTAACGGGCCACCAATTTATCGAACAGCACCAGCGCCTTATCCAGTTGCGCCGTCTCCGTCATCAGAAGCGCCTGGTTCAGCGCCGCCATGGGGTTTCTCGGAGCCAATTTCGACGCCTTGGCAAATGCCTTGGCGGCCTCGTCGAACCGGCCCATGCCGCGCTCGGCGTTGCCCAGGTTCAGCCAGGCATCCCCATCGCCGGCTTCCAGTTCAATGGCTTTACGCAGGGCCGCCCCCGCCGCGTCGAATTCTCCCGTCGACGATAGGACCAGAGCAAGATTGTGCAGAGCCTCGACGTAATCGGGCGCCAGTCTTACGGCGCCCCGCAACAGCTCCAGCGCACTTACCCGGTCGCCTTGTTCGAAATGCACCACCCCCAACAATTGCATGGCCTGTGGATTATTGGGATGGTTGTTCAACAGGCCCTGCAAATGCCTTGCCGCCAGATCCAGTTGGCCCGAGTGCAAACATGTGGCGGCAAGGCGCAAGGTGGCGCCCGGATCATTATTCATGGGCGAAGCGCTCGTGGCGTGGCGCATCAAGGCGCCGGCCACGCCGCCGCCCGACAACGCGGCTGGGATCGAGGCGGGACCGGGTAACGGCGAAGCGGACGCCGCCGGCTTGGTTGTGGGCCGGCCCGATTGTTTCGCGGCTTGTCGGCGTTGTTTACGGTTCATGGCCACGGAATTTAAATGCCTAAAACCATTTTAGCGATGATATTGCGCTGGATCTCGTTGCTACCGCCATAAATCGTCGCGGCCCGGCTGAACAGATATTGCGGCATTTGCGCGGCGGCATAGTCGGGACCGATTGGCGGTTCATTCCAGCCCTCGGTCATTTGCTCTATCTCGAATGGCGCGGCGTAATAACCCAAGGCCTCGATGGTCAACTCGGTTAATTGCTGGCGAATTTCCGTGCCGCGGATTTTCAACATCGAGGCCCCCGCCCCGATGGGCCGCCCGGCGGCTTCCTCGGCCAGAAAACGAAGGCTGAGGTATTCCAAAGCCGTCAAGGCGACCTCCGCATCGGCCACCTTGCAGGCAAACGCCTGATCGTCCAGAAGGCTCTTACCACCGGCGCACTCTTCTCCCGCGATGCTTTTCAGGCGGCGCACGCGCTGTTTGGACAGGCCGACCTCGGTGATCGAATTGCGCTCGTGCCCAAGCAGGAACTTGGCATAGGTCCAGCCTTTGTTCTCTTCACCAATGCGGTTTTCCACCGGCACCTTCACATCCGTATAATAGGTCATGTTCAAATGATGGGCGCCGTCGATGGAAATTATGGGCTTGGGATCGATCCCCGGCGTGTTCATATCGATCAACAGAAACGAGATACCTTCCTGTTGCTTGCCTTCGTTTGAAGTACGCACCAGGCAGAAAGTCCAATCGGCGATGTGGGCCGATGAATTCCAGGTCTTGGTGCCGTTGACTACATAATATTCCCCGTTCAGCACCGCCTTGGTCTGCAGCGAGGCAAGGTCAGAGCCCGATCCCGGTTCGGAATAGCCCTGACACCACCACTCTTCGCCACTCAAAATTTTCGGCAGGAAACGGTCCTTTTGGGCATCGGTGCCAAAGGTATAGATCAGCGGCCCAACCATCAACAGACCAAAGGGAACGACTTCCGGCGTATCGAATTCGGCCATGACTTCATCGAAGATATAGCGCCGTGTGGCGTCCCAGCCGGTACCGCCATATTCCACCGGCCAGCCGGGGGCGGCCCAGCCGCGTTTGAAAAGAATCTGCTGCCAGCGCTGAATATCCGTCTTGGCGACGGGCCGGCCCCGGCGTACCGATTCGGCGATATCCGACGGTAAATTCGACTCTAAAAAGGTGCGAACCTGGTCCCGAAAAGTTAAGTCGTCGTCGCTGAAAGCTAAATCCATTGCACACCACCTGAATACTCGTCGGATTATTTGGCAGAATCCTAGTTCTACCGGGACCCGAAAACAAGGGAGCACAGCGCCTCCCCTATGGTTAACCTGAACGGGCGCATCCGCGCCTGTCGATAACAAACTGAATCCTGCTTATCCTTGAAAGTCATCCGGCGATGAGGAGGCGATAGGGCATGGGCTCGGTGCGTGCGGCGCTATGGACGAAACGCGGGATCATGGTTTCGAGTTGATAGCGCCGGTTGTAGCGCCAGGCGAAACTGGCGA
>JAKZRK010000014.1:0-7383 GCA_047518225.1 Alphaproteobacteria bacterium
CAATAATTATCGCTGTTTTCAGGCGTTTTCTGGATTCCCGCCTTCGCGGGAATGACCAAGAATTTGTGGTATGGGGCGTCTTAAAACGTTTTTCAGCAACCTGCTAGAGCGTTTCCGGGCTATTCTGGGTCATTTGACCGCTCACCAAGCCCCCGTGGGTAGGCGCGGTCCGCAGGTCGATGTGGTACATCGTCCAAGAACCGCAACGCCGCCACGGGGCCTTGGTGAGCGGCCTTCGGTGGCGCCCCCAAGCCGTTCGGATGCGTTGCGCCGCTTGCCCGATGTACCACATCGCGCTACGCGACGCGCCTACCCGAATGGCTTGGGGACGCCATCAAATGATTCACAATAGCCCGGAAACGCTCTAAATGTGGAGAAACGCCGCTGCGCCCCGGACACCATTTGCATGCGCCGGGGCGAGGTGGTGGTGAAGGGCGATGCCCTGTTGCTGGTGCCGACCAACCGCGCATTTACCGGTCCGGACGATTAGCCGGTTGCCTCGCCGCGCCGCAACCCCAATAATCCCGGCCATGCGTATCATCCGTCATATTCGTACAACCCCCGACGACTTGCGCGGTGGCGCGGTGGCGGTTGGAAATTTCGATGGCATACATCGCGGTCACCAGGCCCTTATCGGCTACTGCCGCGACATGGCCGACACGGTTAAGGGTCCGGCTCTTGCCCTGACTTTCGAGCCGCACCCCAGAAGCATTTTTCAAATCGATGCCCCGCCCTTCCGTCTGACCCCATTTCGCAGCAAGGCCCGTTTGCTGGCGGGTCTGGGGATCGATGGTCTGATCAGCTTGCGGTTCGATAAGAAAATCAGCCTTTTGTCGCCGGAGGATTTCATCCGGGATATACTGGTGCGGGGTATGGGCGCGCGGCACGTGATCGTGGGCTATGACTTCGTATTTGGCCACCGCCGAGCCGGGGATGCGGAATTGTTGCGGGAACAAGGCGCGCGCCACGGCTTCGGTGTATCGGTGCTGGAACCGGTGACCCACGATGACGATGTCTGTTCTTCAACCATTATCCGCGTTGATCTGGAAACCGGCCGTTGTCGCCGGGCCGCCGAATTGTTGGGCCATTGGTGGGAGATCGAGGGGCGGGTGCGCGGCGGTGACCGGCGGGGCCGTCAATTGGGCTTCCCAACGGCAAACCTGAATTTACGCGATTCCGCCCTGCGTCCCGCTTTGGGCGTTTATGCGATCCGCTTCGGCCTGAAAGAGGCCGGCGGGACGCGCTGGTATCCTGGCGTCGCTAATTTGGGGCATCGGCCGACCTTCGACGGCAAAGGCATTGTTCTGGAAGCGCATTTGTTCGATTTCAGCGGCGATATTTATGGCCGCCACGGCCGGGTCGCCTTCGTCGAACACATACGCCCGGAACAGAAGTTCGACGGCATCGATGCCATCAAAGCGCAAATCACCCTGGATTGCGAACAGGCCCGCCAGATTCTGGACGATCCCGCCAATGCCCAGGACCAGTTCGGGGCGGAGCGCCCCGTTGACGGCTCGCTGACTTGCCGGCGGCCACCGCTATGATATGCTTTAACCTTAAACCGATAATTTGGGGATTATCATGACCATTGCCGCTGTTACGCTAGACGATAAATACGAACAGGAAACCGGCCGGGTCTTCATGACTGGTCTGCAAGCCCTGGTGCGCCTGCCCATAATGCAGCGTCAGCGCGATGTCGCGGCCGGCCTGAATACCGCCGGCTTCATCTCCGGCTATCGCGGCTCTCCCGTGGGTGGTTATGACGCCGCCCTTTGGTCGGCCTCCCGCTTCCTGTCCCGCAACCATATCAAGTTTCAGCCGGGCCTGAACGAGGATCTGGCACTGACCGCCGTCTGGGGCACGCAACAGGTCAATCTGTGGCCCGGCGGCAAGTATGATGGCGTCTTCGGCATCTGGTATGGCAAGGGCCCCGGTGTGGACCGCAGCGGCGATGCCATCAAGCATCTGAATTACGACGGCACCGCCAAGCATGGCGGCGTGCTGTTGGTGGCGGGCGATGACCACGGGGCCAAATCCTCGACCCTGCCCCATCAGAGCGAGCCGGCCTTCATTGCCGCCGCCGTGCCGGTATTTCACCCCGCGGGCGTGCAGGAATACCTAGACCTGGGCCTGCACGGGTTCGCCATGTCCCGCTATTCAGGCTGCGCCGTGGGCTTCAAGGCGGTGGGCGAGACGGTGGAAAGCTCGACCTCGGTATCCATTGATCCAAACGCTGTCCAAATCGCCAAGCAAATCGATTTTGACATGCCCGGCGATGGCCTGAACCTGCGTTATCCCGACGACATCATGGAAAAGGAAAGCCGGCTGCTGGAATACAAGCTGCCGGCGGCCCAGGCCTATGTGCGGGCCAACGGCCTGGACAAAATGATCTTCGAAACGCCACGGCCGCGCCTGGGCATCGTCACCACGGGCAAGTCCTATCTGGATGTGCGCCAGGCCTTCGACGAATTGGGTTTGACGGCGGAAATGGCGGCGGATTTGGGTATCCGCCTGTACAAAGTGGCCATGACCTGGCCGTTGGAGCCGCAAGGCGCCATGGCATTCGCCAACGGCCTGGAAGAAATCCTGGTGATCGAGGAAAAGCGTCCGATTCTGGAAGATCAATTGCGCAACCTGCTGTATGGCCAGCCGGGCGCACCACGGATTGTTGGCAAAAAAGACGAGAACAACCGGCCGTTGTTGCCGGAGATTGGCGAGTTAACGCCGGGCATGGTGGCCCAGAGCATTGTCGGCCGGCTGAAATCTTACAGCGATATGCCCGACTTCGATCAGCGCCTGGCCCGCATCGAACAGATCGAAACCGGGGCCAAGGGGTCGCCGCCGACCATTCTGCGCACGCCCTATTTTTGTTCCGGCTGTCCGCACAATATCTCGACCAAAGTACCCGATGGCAGCCGCTCCATGGCGGGCATCGGCTGTCATGGCATGGCCCTGTGGATGCCCGACCGCAACACCCAGACCATTACCCATATGGGCGCCGAAGGGGTCAATTGGATTGGCCAGGCGCCTTTCTGCAAGACCGAGCACGTGTTCCAGAACCTGGGCGATGGCACCTATTATCATTCCGGCCTGCTGGCGCTGCGCGCCGCTGTCGATGCCGGCGTCAACATCACCTACAAAATTCTTTTCAACGATGCGGTCGCCATGACCGGCGGCCAGCCGGTGGTCAATGCCGAGGACGGCAAACTAACCCCCGACGAGATCAGCCGCCAGGTCCATGCGGAGGGGGTAACCAAGATCGCCCTGGTTACGGACGAGCCGGACAAATATCCCGTTGGCACCGACTGGGCGCCCGGCACCACCATCCATCACCGCGACGAATTGGACCAGGTGCAACGCGATCTGCGGGAGACGCCGGGTTGCAGTATCTTGATCTATGACCAGACCTGCGCGGCGGAAAAGCGCCGGAGGCGCAAGCGTGGCCTGTTCCCGGATCCACCCAAGCGGGCCTTCATCAATGATCTGGTATGCGAGGCGTGTGGCGACTGTTCGGCCAAATCCAACTGCGTCTCGGTACAGCCGAAAGAAACCGAATGGGGCCGCAAGCGGCAGATCGATCAGTCCAATTGCAACAAGGATTTTTCCTGCGTTAACGGCTTTTGCCCCAGCTTCGTAACCGTGCATGGGGGCAATGTGCGCAAGGCGCGGAAGCCCCAGGGGGCCGGTGAAGGGGGCGACAAATGGGAGGAATTATTCGCCGCCCTGCCGATGCCAACCTTGCCCTCGTCGGCCGAACCCTACGGCATTCTCATTACCGGCATCGGCGGCACCGGTGTGGTGACCGTCTCGGCGCTGTTGGGCATGGCCGCGCATTTGGAGGGCAAGGGTGTCTCGGCCCTGGACATGGCGGGGCTGGCGCAGAAGAATGGCGCCGTCACCTCCCACATCCGCATTGCCGATGCGCCGGAAGATCTGCATGCGGTGCGTATCGCCACGGGAGGGTCCAAGTTGATCCTGGGCTGTGACATCGTGGTGGCCGCCGGCGAGGCCGTGCTCTCGACCGTCAACGAGGGGGTTACCGGCGCAGTGATCAACAGCCATGTGGTGCCCACGGCGCAATTTCTCGCCGATCAGGACATGGATATGGCCGGGGATGGCCTGGTCAAGCAATTGCGCGAGGCGGTGGGGCGGGATTTCAGCCACTTCGTCAACGCCACCAAGATCGCCACGGCGTTGCTGGGCGATTCCATTGCCGCCAACCTGTTTTTGTTGGGCGTGGCCTTTCAAAAAGGTTACCTGCCACTTTCCCTTGAAGCCATCGAAGGCGCTATCGATATCAACGGCGTCGCGGTGGCTGCGAATAAACAGGCCTTTGCCTGGGGCCGCCTGACGGCCCACGATCCCGAGGCGGTGGAGACCATTTCCGCTCCTCTGATGCCACGGCAAGAGGGCAGCGCCGACGCCCTGAGCCTGGAGCAGAAAATCGCCAAGCGGGTGGATTTCCTGACCGACTATCAGGATGCCGCTTATGCCGCGCGCTACCTTGCCCTGGTTGACCGGGCCATGGCGGTTGAACGGGACCGGGCCGCCGGGCTGGATGGGTTTGGCGAGGCGGTGGCGCTGAATTATTTCCGCCTGATGTCCTACAAGGACGAGTACGAGGTGGCGCGGCTGTACAGCGACGGCCGCTTCATGGATCAGGTGCGCCAGCAGTTCGAGGGTGACTTCAGCCTGCGCCTGCACTTGGCCCCGCCCATGATTTCCAGGCGTGATCCGGTCAGCGGCGAATTGCGAAAGCGGGAATTTGGCCCCTGGATGTTGAAAGTTATGCCTCTGCTGGCCAGCCTGCGCGGCCTGCGCGGCACGGTCTGGGATATCTTTGGCCGCACGGCGGAACGGCGCATGGAACGCCGCTTGATCGTGGATTATGAAGCCACCATGGCGGAGGTCATGGCCGGATTGAACCATGACAACTTCGCCATGGCGGTACGCATTGCCGAAGTGCCCGACCGCATTCGCGGCTTTGGCCACGTCAAGGAAAAGGCCCTTGTCCTGGCCAAACGGGCCGAGGCGGAGATGCTGGAACTTTACCGCGCGCCGGCGCAACAGCCGACGGCGGCGGAGTAATTCCGAATGTTTCTATGTCCACCCCATCAGCCCGGCCGACCGCGAGGACGATATACTGGTCGATGCCCTGAATGCCATCCGCCACCTGCGCGGCGAAATATTTTAGCCGCCCCAGACTTCCCGATAAACCCGGAGCCAGTTCAAGCCCAGGATTTTCTGGATATCGGCCTCGGCGAAGCCGCGCTGGACCAGGGCTTCGGTTAGCTTGGGAAAGGTGCGCGGCGTTTCGATGCCTTGGGGATAGAAATAGGGCGGGGGCGGATATTCCGCCGGCCGCCAATGGCCCTCGGCCACCAGTTGGTCGTAACGGGCGCGGGCATCTGCATCTTTTTCCACGGGGTGCTGGCCCAGATAATAGTCGATGCCGATGCCCACATGGTCGATCCCCACCAGATCCGCCTTGTAGGCCATATCGTCGATGAATTGGTCCATTGTGGGCTGGCCCTGGGCCGTCAGGAATGACGGGAAACCGACCGTGCCAATCACGCCGCCACTGGCCGCCACGGCACGGATAAGATCGTCTTCGATGTTGCGGCGGTTATCGTGTACGGCGCGGGCGTTGGCGTGGGAGATGATGACGGGCGCGGTGGAAACTTCCACCGCCTCCAGGCTGGTGCGGTGGCCGGTATGGGCGCAATCGACCACCAGGCCCAGTTTGTTCAGCCGTTCGATCAACGCCAGGCCGAAATAGCTGAGACCGCCATCGGTCCGCTCCGCCGCACCGTCGCCGACCAGATTTTTCCGGTTATAACAAAGCTGCACGATGCGCAGCCCGGCGGCGTGATAGGCATCGACCAGGTCCATCTCGTCCTCAATCAGCGTGGTGCCCTGGCAATGCAGGATCAGGCCCAGCTTGCCGTCCCGCTTCGCGCCCTCGATATCGGCGGCTTGATAGACGATCAACGTATCGTCCCGCCCGCGGACATAGCGGTGCCAGCCGCCGATGGCGGCGAAACCGGTGCGGGCGTTGCCGCTCATGCCGGAAATCGTCGGCGCAATCGCGGTCGCGCCGCCCTCGCGCCACCAATCCAGATAGCGCACGTCCTGGGCCAGCGGGCAGGTCGCGTCAATAACGATCGCGTCGCGGTGCAATGCCTCGGCGTCCATGGAAATGCCCTTTGCTATTACGCGCGGTCCGGCCCGCTATGATAGGCAAATCCCCCGTCATTGGAAATGGGCGCCTAATGGTGTTTTCGCAGGCCGCGTTATGGGCGGCCAGAACGCCGTCGCCGCAAAAGCCGGTCTAGAGCAACGGATTTGACCAGGGATGGCAGGAAAACGCCCAGCATGACGATGGCGATGGCGGCAATCTCCATAACCTGGATGGTTTCGCCCAGGACCAGCACGGCCAGGGGCACGGACAGGGGACCGACCAGGCTGGCATACAGGCTGGCCTGGCCGACGGGCATGCGCCGCAGGGCATAGTTCAGCAAAAAAAACGGCCCCGCCGTGGCGATCATGCCCAGATATACCAACAGAACCAGCGGGCCACGGCTGATATGCTCCAGCGAGGCGGCGGATTGTTCCAGCAAAACCAAAGCCAGGAACCCGATCACCAGGGCCATGGTCATTTGCCAGGCCGTGGTGACCATGGCGTTGCCCTGCTGTTGGGCGACCCGGCGGGCCAACAGGGCGGAGGCCACGCCGCACATCACGCCGCTGATCGCCAGCATATCGCCGAACAGGTCGCCATCGCCCGAGGCCTGGTTGACCCCCATCAGCAGCATGGCGCCGCTAAAAGCCACGACGGCGCCCACCACCACCACCGGGTTGACCGCCTCCCCCAGGACCAGACGCGCCGCCAGGGGCATGACCACGGGCATCAAGGCCCAGAACACCGCCGCGTTCACCGCCGAAGTGTGCTGCAGACCCCAGACCAGGAACAGGGATACCAGGCCCGGATCCAACATGCCCATCAGCAAGGGCCGCCGTGCCTGGCTCAGGTGTACGGGCTGGCGGGTCAACAACACCACGCCCCACATCATGGCGGCGGCGAATAGAAAGCGCCCGGCGACCACCTCCGTGATCGCCAGCTCCAGGACCGCCAATTTGCTGCCGATAATCGAGGACGACCACAGCATGGCGGCCAAAAACATGGCCAGTACCGGCATCTATCAATTCACTCGCAAACCCCAACGCGCAATTCCACCATACCTTAGCAGCCCGTTGAAAAAGGCGCTATTGACCGGGTTTCACTCGACGGCGAAACATAACGCGACGAAGGCGGTTTCGCCATCCTCCGAGACGATGAGGACCATCTGAGCGACCAGAACGGCTCCAGCTGGCGCAATAAGC
>JAKZRK010000015.1:0-4812 GCA_047518225.1 Alphaproteobacteria bacterium
ATGACCGAGTGGCCTTCCAAGCGCGGGCCGATTACCAAAATCATGCCATCGGATGGCTGCATAGGGGATACAGTTCCCTTGGCGGTGGGAAAGTGGTACGAATTCCACGAATTTGGATGGTATATGGGGAATGTCGGTTAAAAAATATTCGCAGGAGGGTAATTCTATCGGCCCCTGAAATTCGCCTTACGCCGCGCCAAAAACGCGCGGACGCCTTCCGCGTAATCTTCGCTATCGATGAGTAATACCAACCGGCGCTGATTGGCACATTTGAAACCAAAGGGAGTTTGGCGCTCAAGAGGGACCGGCGGTTGGCGGCCAGGTGGTATCGGGATCGAGGGGATAGACCGGCCGCGGCAAATTGCGCCACTGGAAGCGATCCAGGACTGGTGATGTCAGACCCGCCGTATCGACCTCGAAAACCTGCCCGGATGGGAACCAGGGCGCAAATCCAGCCCTGAAATGGCCGCGCGATTTAACGCAAACAATGCGCGCATCAGCAATGTCGAGGCCGAACATTTCGAAGAACATCGGGTCGGCGGTCTGATGACGGGCGCTGATCACAATCACAATGATCCCGCCCGTACCGCCGATTTCCAGGGCCGCGCTGGAGCCCAGCTTAATCAAGCGGTTCTTGTAAATTCCCAAGCGGCCAACCATTTCGCCATCACTCAGCTTCAATACCTTGGCCCTGGCTTCAAAACGCTTGGAAAACTCCGTGTCGCCCGTGCGGTTGAATACAGCGTCAAATTCCGCGCCTTCGCCCAGGTCGTGCGCCTCAGCCGCCAGTTCCCTGTCAAAGAACGCGCCGTAATAGACACCCTGCGCGCCGGCATCGGCAAGGGCGGCCAAGAGCCAGGTGGTACGCCCTTCGCCGCCACCGCCCGGATTGTCGCCGGCATCGGAAAATATTACCGGCGCGCGCGCCGGTTCGTCGGCTGTGGCAGTGGCCAGATCGACGGCATCGCCGATTGTCATCATTTCACGGGTGAAGGCGGCGCGGTTGTCCCATGCACGGACGGCAATTTCAGTTGCCAAACTGGTGGCCTTGTCCGCATCCGTGCGTGCGGTGACCACAACGGCAAGGCCATTCTTCGGCGAGTCGGAAAAGGCGAAATTACCAAAGACGGAAACATTGACGATGTCGCCCGCCAGCTCCCTTGAACGCCGCTGGCCATAGTCGATTAGGTCGCCATAGGGCCCCGCGGCGGTCAACAATGTCGTGCTGGGGGGCACCAATGGCAGGCGCACCAATGCCTGCCGGGGACGCATGCCGGAAAATATCAGCCGCATCAACAGGGCCGCCTCTTCGCCACGCTGGACCTGATCCACATGTGGATTTGTTTGATAGCCGATGATGGTATCGGTGGCCTCCGCCATCGCCTCGGAAATGTTGGCGTGCAGATCCAGAGTTGTGACCACCGCCGCATCGGGGCCGACCGTATTGCGGATGGCAGCCATGAGCGTGCCGTCCGGATCACTGTCATTGGTTGCTACCATGGCCCCATGGTTGGCGATATAGACACCGTCCAGGGGGCCGGCATGACGCAAACCGGCGACAATTTGCGCGACACAACGACTGAAGAAATTGCCTTCAACGGGGCCCCAAGGCGGGCAGCCCGTTAGCAGCAAGGGCACTGGCGCCCAAGGCCCGGTGGCGTCCATGGTTTGCACAAAGGCAGCCATTTCCCGCGGCAAGCGGGAGACCGGCTTGCGTGCCTCGGCGACAATTTCCGGCCCTTCCATATAAAGCGCCGCGCGAAATTCCTCTTCCGTGGCGATTGGGGAAAATGCGTTGCTTTCCAAAACGACCCCGCACAGGGCGACACGTTTTGAATGTTGTGCCATCTGTTCCTCCTTCAGGCGCGCCAATGGTTCAGCAAGTTGACTGGCCGTTCATGGGTAAAGGGCGCGCACCGCCGCCATATGCTCTTCGGTAAACGTCGAGACCATGACGACCGCGTCGTCGAAACCGATCTCGGCCAGTTTTTCGAGGCGCGCGCCGGCTTCCTCCGGCCCGCAACGCAGATCAAGATGATCGTCATCGGAAAGCGCCGCGCCGTCCGCCGTCAGGTCGACGGGAATGTTGGTTGCGACGGCGCGGCCGCCGCCTTCGCCGCGATAGCGCGCAACGCCTTCCTTCAGCTTCGCTATATTGGTGAAGTGGGCCGACGCGATCCAGCCGTCGTAGCGTTTCGCGGCGATCGGTATCCATCGGCTGCCGGCCCAGCTGCCGATCAAAATTGGCGGGCCGCCGCGCAGCGATGGCAACGGCGTCAAATTAACATTGCGGACCGTTTCGCCGCGCCACAGGCTTTGCATAATTGGCAGCGCTTCTTCCAGCTTTCGAAACCGGCCTTGAAAATCGGCCTCCACCGCCGCGAAGTCGGTTTCCGTCGATCCCGCGCCGACCCCAAGACGCAACCGGCCGCCTGATAGGAAATGCGCGCTCAGGATGCGGTGGGCAAGCTCCACCGGGTGGCGCAACGGAACCTGGAGGATGCAGGTGCCAATTTCGATGCGCTCGGTCACGGCCGCGGCCGCCGAAATGGCACTGAGGGGATCGGGCCGAAACGAGCCGCGGCCCAGGGAATCGAAAAACCAAAGGCTGTCGAACCCGGTGCGTTCCGCGAACCGCAGGCCGTCGACATAGGCCCCGCCCCCGGCCCCATCGTCCCCGTCGAAAGAAAGGCTCATACCTAGCCTCATGCCTGCTGCCCCTACAATGAACCGGGATTTGCCGGGCGGCGTGCCCCGGCCAATCCGAGCATGGCGCAGATTGTATGAATGGGCAACGGGCTATGTCGGTGCTGAATTCTTAGAACCGCCAAGGTGATGAACCGGGAGCAAACGCTCAATCGGCCAGCCGCCAGTGCTTCGCGATCGGGCGGTACACGTTCCACGACATGTCGTCGACCAGTGGTGCCCCATAGCTCATCCAGCGCTCCAGCTCGTCCTTGGCTTCCGGGCGCATGCTGTCCGGATCGGCCAAACTGGCGAGGCAGTCCAGGCTATCAAACTCGTAGAGGGCAAGGTATTTCGGCCCCATGCCCAACCATTCCAGCGCTGGGTGGTCGAGCAGCTGAAAGCGCGCGCCGGAAGCGTAGCCGGGGATCCGCACCAGATTGGGGACGTGCGAACGGTCATACCAGGCGTTGAACTCCGCCTCTTTCTCCGGCACGGCACAGTCGACCATCACCGCGCTGAGGGGAAGGTCATCATTGAGGAGCGGGCTTCCCAGGTGGCTGCCCGAGAGCTGCTGATAGATATTGATACGTACGTCGCCCAAGCCCTGCAGCTGATCGAACTTTGCAAACTCCTCGTTGGCGACGGGGTGGCGCTTATCCGCATCGGGGCCGATGAGGTTCGCCAAGAACGCGGCATCTTCGATCTCGTACAAGGCGAGGTACTTGGTATCTCCGACCACGGCTTGATAACGACGACCCCAGCGATAGCCGGGAATCCCGAGCAACGCCGGGACGTGATGGTAGTACCACGCGTTGAACGCATGCTCGTGGCGGGCCTCGACGTTCGCCTGCACCAATAGCAATAGCGGGCGCTCGATGATGGTGCGCGCGGGGTCCATGTTCTCTCCTCCCGGCGTTGGGCCTGGGGTTCCGATCGCGCCCGGGCCGGCACCGAACGTCGAGGGATCCCAGGATCGCGGCTGTTTCTCAGCTATAGCACCGCGGATCGTAATCGCAAACGCACGAATTCTGCATCCTCGGCGGTACCGGGAGCCCGACCGACGGCGACCTTGACCGCACGCGCGACCTCCTCGCGCGTGGCCGCGAGTGCATCCGAAAGCATCACATGTCCCGGACCGGAGTGAAAGCGGCATGCGGGTTGGCGGGACCGCTACCCATGACGATCCGATCATCGCCGCCGCGCGATCCGTCTGGGGCCTTGCAGGATTAACTCAGCCTATAGGTTACCCCTGGCGCAGAGGCATATGAACCGGTGTCAAAATTGCGGACGAGCCATACTCGATGTAAAACAACTCATATGGTTAAGCGGGCTGGGAGGCTGATCGGAAATGGCGTTCGAACTGTTTGTAAATGGAACATTGATGCGGGGATTGGGGCTTAATAAGAACCTCGACGGTGCTGAATTTCTGGGAGAGTTCACGACCGCGGCCTGTTATCGCCTCTATTCAATTGACGATATTCACCCGGGCATGTTCAGGGTTGCCGAAGGCGGCGTCGCGGTCAAAGGTGAAATGTATCGCATGAGCGACGAAATTTGGCGGAGCGTCGAGGACGGCGAACCACCGAACCTTTATTGCGGGCCCGTGCAACTGGACAACGGCGAAACCGTCAACGGAATTTTGTTTCCACAAGACATTGCCGAAGCCAATCACAAAGACATTTCGGCGTACGGCAACTGGCGGGAGTATATGGCGTCTCGGGATACTTAGAGCACATTCGAACTATACCGGCCTGACGTTTGCGTGCCGCGGGCCGACTGGAATAATAGCCAGGTGATGGGAAATCATATGCACACGACACACATCATTGACGCGGAACCCTATCCAGTGGAATTCACGATAGCTGGAACAGCATTGCTGATTATCGACATGCAGAAGGATTTTCTTGAACCCGGCGGCTTTGGCGAGATGCTCGGAAACGATGTTTCGCTGCTGCGAAGGACCATCAGGCCCTGCCAAACCGTACTAGGGCCTGTTGAGATTCAGGATTCCCTTTTCGCCCGAAATGTGATTCAAGCTTCCTTTTACAGGAGGTTTGCATGCTTGAAGACCGTTTTGTTATCACCGACCGTCAATGGCTCTTGATGGAGCCGCATTGTCTGGGG
>JAKZRK010000016.1:0-10041 GCA_047518225.1 Alphaproteobacteria bacterium
TCCGCCCAGCCTACCATCAAGTCCCCCTGACGATCCTTCTGCTGTCCCATCGTCATCAGCGAATCCCCCGGTCAAATCAGAACGTCAAAGAATCAGACCAGGCCGCTTGTGTCCAGTGCCAACTTCGTCAACGGGCTGCTATGCCTATTGGATCGTCTGCCCCAAGGCGACGGCAAAGCTGCCCAAGATCGTGACCTTCCGGGATTGGCTCCTGGCCGAGGCGGCCGACGATGCCCGGCGGCTAGAGCAACCTGCGTTCAATTGAACGCAGACAAGTTGCTCTACCTCCAAGAATTAGATCAAATTATCAGCCGAAAAACGAATCCGTTTTTGGGCTGTTTGATCTAAGCCAGATCGCGGCCCCTTAATTACCGTCCCCTTATTATAGGGCGGCGAGCCAGGCGCGGACGCGGGCCTCGTTGACGCCAAAGTCGCCGCGGCCATAGTGGGAGCGGCTGTAGATCGCCAGGGTCGATCGGCCGTCCGTCAGGGGGATGAAACGCACGGTGATGCTGTCGGGATAGCGCATCAGTTCCGTGCGTTGAATGTAATCGAATTGCATGGCCGCCTCGTCCGCCGCCCCCGCCTCGACGCGGGGCTGGGCCGCCAGCATGACCGCCCGGCGTTGCCGCAGCACATCCACGGGATGGGCAAAGGCGGGGCTGATCATATGCGGCTCGGCGCCGCAAAAGCCGGCCGGACAGACCAGGAACTGATTTGGCTTCGGGGTCAGCGCCAGGCTGGAGAAATCAACCGCCCGCACCTGCAGGGCGCCACAAACCACCTCCAGGGACTTCTCCCGGCCCATGACGGCGACCAGCAGCGCCAGCAGAACAAGCAATGCCAGCAATGCCTTGATGGTCGTGGCCAGGCGTTTGCGCATGACGCGATCCTCTTTAGTCCAGCTCTTCCACCGGCACGAACGCCTCGTCCATGGCGAAGCCGGCGGGGCCGAACACCGCCAGGGCCGCTTCCGTGCGCATGATGGGCGGGGCGGAGACGGCCATGACCGTGACCCGCTGGCCATAACGCAGGCGTTCCGTGGTGATGGGTTCGGCCATTTCGCTGTCCAGGATACAGATCAGGTCGGGGACTATGGCGCGCAGCCTGCCGCCCTGTCGGGCCGCGAGGAATTCGTTTTGGAATTCGATTTCCAATGTCCCGCCCGCTTGATCCGCGATGACGACCTTGCCAATGGCCCAGCCGTCCCGCGTCTCGCGGATCAGGTCGGTAACCTTGCCGGTGAACAGCACCTTGGCGTGGCCATAATGGGTACCGGCCAGCATCTCGATCAGGGCCGCGAAGGGATCGCGGCTCCGCGCCCGCGAGGCGCGGAAATTGGCGCCGATGGCCTGACACAATGATGTTGTTCCGGGTATGGCGACCCGGCGCGCGGTTTTGCCATCCATAGGGTAGGAGGCCTTGGCCGAGCGCGCGCCCATGCGGATGACAATACCGCGCCCGATGTATTCGGCGCGTTTGTCGTCGCCGATATTCAGGATCACCGTTTCGCCATGTTCCGAGGCCAGGGCGAAGGGCGAGCCGGAAACGCCATAGACCGAGAATGTCACCATCTGCATTTCCGGAAAAGCCCGGCCCATGCCGTCCGCATCCAGCATGGGTTTGCCCAGCATGGCGGCATTGTAGATTGGCATCATGGAGTTCGAGCCCCCGGCCTCGAACGCCATCAGGACATCCGCCGGGCGGCCAAGGTAGGCTTCCAATGCCAGGACGGCGGCGGGAGGTTGGTCGGCGGCCATGATTTTCTCAATCGCCACGGTGGGTGCGCCCATGTTGCCGCAGGCGAACACCAGGGCGTCGTCGGCCACTTCGTCCAGGCTCAGCATAGTGACCGGGCCATGGCTTTCGATGGCCCGGCGGGTCATCAGGGTGGCGATATAGGGATCGCCGCCGCCGCCCGTGCCCAGGAACGTGGCGCCCAATGCAATGTCATCCAGATCGTCGAGGGTAATCTTTATCATGTCGGGCTGCCCGCAAGATCGCCGACCGCCTTGACCCGCAGGCGGGTGGCGTTGCCGGGCAAATAGCTCAAGGGGATCTCGTCCATTTCAACGATCCTGATGGAAGCGGCGTCCGCCCCCGCCTCGGCCGCCTGGGCGGAGGCCTCGCGCTTGACCGCCGCCACGGCGTCCTCGCGGCTGACTTCGTCCAGGGAGAAAATTCTGTCGCACTCACCGCCCACCATGGCAATGGAGGCGCCGATGGCGTTGGCCACCTGGCCATGCGCCGGCCGCACGATTTCACCGCCGCCGATGCTCCCGCCACCCAGCAGGGGCGCACCACCGCCCACCAGGATGACCGGCAGGCGGGCGGCACTTGGGCGCACCCGCTCCAGGGCGTCCTCGATCATTTCGGCGGCCCGGGCCAGGGCCAGGTCCACGCCGTCCAGATGGGCCACCCTGGCCCTATCGCCCAGATCCATCAGCCCGGCGGCGACGGCCATATCGCTCAACGTCGGACTATCGCCGCCAAAGACCAGGGCCCGTTGTTCCAGTTCGAAACCCACGGAATCCGGGCCAATGGCGGCCCCGCTGTCCCGCACCAGACTGCCGCCGCCCAGGCCCAGGGCCAACAGATCCGGCATGCGGAAATTGGTCCGCACGCCACCCACGTCCACGGTCATGGCGGCCTCGCGGGGAAACCCGTCCAGCAACAGGCCGATGTCCGCGGTGGTGCCGCCGATATCCACCACCAGGGCATCCGTGAGGCCCGAGAGTACCGCCGCGCCGCGCATGGAATTGGTCGGGCCGGAGGCAAAGGTCAGGACCGGATAGCGGGCCGCGTGCGCCGCCGTCATCAAGGTGCCGTCGTTCTGGGAAATATACAGGGGCGCGGTCAGGCCCAGATCGTCCATGGCCCGGGTAAAGGCCCCCAGCACAGCCCCCGCCAGGCCGGACAGGGCGGCGTTCAGGATCGCCGCGTTTTCCCGCTCCAGCAGACCGATGCGGCCGATACGGTGGGACAGGGTAATGGCGGCGTCTGGCAATTCCCGGCGCAGAATGGCCTCGGCCCGGTGCTCCATCTCCGCATCCAGGGGCGAAAAGACCGAGGTGATGGCCACCGCATTGAGGCCCAGGCCACCAATCTCCCTGGCCACGGCGCTTAATTCGCCCTCGTCCAGGGCCGATATGGGCCGGCCATCGAATTCCAGGCCGCCGCGGGCCAGATAGACATGCCCGCCCACCACCGCCCTTAGATCCTCGGGCCAGTCGGATAGGGGCGGCACGGCGGTGGTGGCGGGTGCGGCCAGGCGCAGCACCGCGACCGGGTTCAGGCGGCGGCGTTCGATCACCGCATTGGTAAACTGCGTGGTGCCCAGCATCACCGCATAAATTTGTTCCTGGTCCACGCCGCCCTGTTGCAGCACCGCGCCGGCGGCGGCCACGATGGCGTCGGTGATATGCCGCCCCGTCGTGACCTTGTGCCAGGCGACGACCTCATCGCCATGCATCAACACCGCATCCGTATTGGTGCCGCCGACATCGATGCCCAGGCGCAAGCGCGGGGCGGCGGTTTGGCCCATGCCTAGGCCGCCTTGCCGCGCCGGGCGCGGGCCGGTTTTTCCTTCGCCTTGGAAATTCCCTTTACCTTCGCTTTGGGCGCGGCCTTGGCGGGGGCGGCCAGGGCGGGGCGGCGGCCCAATAATCGCGCCAAATATTGCCCGGTATAGCTTGCCGCCACCCTGGCCACCGCCTCCGGCGTGCCTTCGGCGACGATACGGCCGCCGCCATCGCCGCCCTCCGGGCCCAGGTCGATGACCCAATCGGCGGTCTTGATGACCTCCAGATTATGCTCGATCACCACCATGGTGTTGCCGGACTCGACCAGGGTATGCAGCACGTCCAGCAATTTGCGCACGTCGTCGAAATGCAGGCCCGTGGTCGGCTCGTCCAGTATATACAGGGTCCGCCCCGTGGCCCGGCGCGACAGTTCCTTGGCCAGTTTGACCCGCTGGGCCTCGCCCCCCGACAGGGTGGTGGCCTGCTGGCCCACATGGATATAGCCCAGGCCCACCCGTTGCAGGGTCACCAGCTTGTCCCGCACCAGGGGCACCGCCTTGAAGAATTCCGCCCCCTCGTCCACGGTCATGTCCAGCACATCGGCGATGGATTTGCCGCGGAACTGGATTTCCAAGGTTTCCCGGTTATAACGCCGCCCCTGGCAGACATCGCATTGCACATAGACGTCGGGCAGAAAGTGCATTTCGATCTTGACCAGACCGTCGCCCTGACAGGCCTCGCAGCGCCCGCCCTTGACGTTGAAGGAAAAGCGCCCCGGTTTATAGCCCCGCACCACCGCCTCGGGCAGGGCGGCGAACCATTCCCGGATTGGGGTGAAGGCGCCGGTGTAGGTGGCCGGGTTCGAGCGCGGGGTGCGCCCAATGGGGGATTGGTCGATGTCCACCACCTTGTCCAGATGATGCAGCCCATCGATCTTTTTGAAGGCACCGGGATGATCCCGCGCGCCGTTCAGGAACTTGGCCAGGGCCTTGTACAGGGTCTCGATCAACAGGGTTGATTTGCCGCTGCCCGAAACCCCGGTAAAACAGGTGAAGGTGCCCAGGGGAATATGGGCATCCACATTGGCCAGGTTATTCGACGTCGCCCCCAGGATGGCCAACTGCTGGCCCGGATGGCCCTTGCGCCGCCGCTTTGGCACCGGGATCTGTTTCAAACCCACCAGGTATTGCCCGGTCAGACTTGCGGGCGACTGCATGATCTGTTCCGGTGTGCCGTGGGCCACCATATGGCCGCCATGTTTGCCCGCCGCCGGGCCCAGGTCGAAAACGTAATCGGCGGCCCGGATGGCCTCCTCGTCATGCTCGACCACGATCACCGAATTGCCCAGATCGCGCAGGTTCATCAAGGTCTGCAACAGGCGTGCGTTGTCCCTTTGGTGCAGCCCGATGGAGGGCTCGTCAAGCACGTAGAGCACGCCGGTCAGGCCCGAGCCGATTTGCGAGGCCAGGCGGATGCGCTGGCTTTCCCCGCCCGACAGGGTGCCCGAGGCCCGCGACAGGGTCAGATATTCCAATCCCACATTGACCAGAAAGCCCAGGCGGTCGTTGATCTCTTTCAGGACCCGGCCGCCGATTTCCAACTGCCGCCCGCTCAACTGCTTGTCCAGGCCGGCGAACCAGTCCCGCGCCGCCAGGATCGACAGTTCCGTCGCCGCGCCGATGTGCCGGTCGGCGATCCGCACCGACAGGGCCTCGGCCTTCAGGCGGTGGCCGCCGCAGGCCTCGCACGTGGTGATGTTTTGGTAGCGGTCCAACTCCTCGCGCACCCAGGCGGAGTCAGTTTCCCGGTAGCGCCGCTCCATATTCGGGATCACGCCTTCAAACGGTTTCCTGGTCTTATAGCTGCGCAGACCGTCGTCATAGTGCATTTCCACCGGCGTCCTGCCGGTGCCGTACAGGATCGCCTTTTGCACCTTTTCCGGCAATTCATGCCAGGGATAGGTGGTGGATATTTTGAAATGCCGGGCCAGGCTGTCCAGGGTCTGGGTGTAATAGGGCGAGGTGGAACGGGACCAGGGCGCGATGGCGCCGGTCCGCAAGCTCAAATTCTCGTCCGGCACGCTCAAGGCCAGGTCGAAATAAAGCTGATTGCCCAGGCCGTCGCAGGACGGACAAGCACCATGTGGGTTGTTGAAGGAAAACAGCCGCGGTTCGATCTCGGCAATGGTAAAGCCCGAAACGGGACAGGCGAAGCGGGCGGAAAACGTCGTGGCTTCGCCGCCGTCCGCCGTCTCCGCCACGGCCAGGCCGTCGGCCAGATCCAGGGCTATTTCCAGGCTGTCGGCCAGACGGGTTTCCAGATGGGCCCGCAACACCACCCGGTCCACCACCACGGCGATGTCGTGCTTCTTGTTCTTTTCCAGGGCCGGCAGCTGGTCCAGCTCGTACAATTCGCCGTCCACTTTCACCCGTTGAAAGCCGCGCTTCATCAGATCGGCGAATTCCTTGCGGTATTCCCCCTTGCGGCCCCGGACGATGGGGGCCAGCAGGTACAGGCGCGTGCCCGCCTCCATTCCCATGATGCGGTCGACCATCTGGCTGACCGTCTGGCTTTCAATGGGCAGGCCGGTGGCGGGGGAATAGGGGATGCCGATGCGGGCCCACAGCAGGCGCATGTAGTCATATATCTCGGTCACCGTGCCGACGGTGGAGCGGGGGTTGCGCGAGGTGGTTTTCTGTTCGATGGAAATGGCCGGGGACAGGCCATCGATATGGTCCATATCCGGTTTTTGCATCAGTTGCAGGAACTGCCGAGCATAGGAGGACAGGCTTTCCACATAGCGGCGCTGCCCCTCGGCATAGATGGTATCGAAGGCCAGGGAGGATTTGCCGCTGCCCGACAGGCCGGTAATCACCACCAACCGGTCGCGCGGAATATCGACATCGATATTCTTTAGATTGTGTTGGCGGGCGCCGCGGACGGAAATGTATTTCTGCATGAGTGGACTTTATTTCCCGAATCTGACATTATAGAACATAACATGAACGTACATCGATGACAAAACGCCATCAGAGGGGCGGAACGGAGTAGTATGCGCCAATTGCCGGTGGCGGGACCAGGGGCGATGCGGCTATAGTCGCTGCCTGGATTCGCAAGCGCTTTCGAAGGGTTGGATATAACCATGGCAGGCAGTGTCAACAAGGTCATTTTGATCGGAAATCTGGGCCGCGACCCGGAAGTCCGCAATACCCAAAGCGGCGATCCCATCGTTCATCTCAACCTTGCCACCTCCGAATCGTGGAAGGATAAGAACAGTGGCGAGCGGCGGGAAAAGACCGAATGGCACCGGGTGGTCATTTTTAACGAGAATTTGGGCCGAATCGCCCAGCAATATCTGCGCAAGGGCTCCAAGGTCTATATCGAAGGCGCCCTGCAGACCCGCAAATGGCAGGATCAAAGCGGGGTGGAAAAATATACCACTGAAATTGTGCTGCAGCGCTACCGCGGCGAGATGACCATGCTGGACAGCCGCGCCGACGGCGGAGGTGGCGGTGGCGGCGGCTTTGGGGATAGCAGTGGCGGTGCCGGCGGTGGTGGTGGTGGTGGTGGTGATTTTGGCGGCGGCGGTGGCGGCGGCGGCGATCTGGACGACGAAATTCCGTTCTAGCGCCCAGGCGCCAGAGGCCGCGGCATGACCGTCCGGCATCTGGTTATGGAATCTATCGAAACTGCCGACGGCGGCCGTTGCGTCGATATCTTTCGCCGTGGTGACGGCACCTTTGGTTTCGAGGCATACCGCCGCGATGTGGAGGATCCCCACGGCTGGTTCCCCATTGGCCGCCACGGCCATAACACTTATGAAAGCGAAGCAGAGGCCCGCGCCGCCGCCAAGGCCCAGATAACCTGGCTACCGTAGTGTGGTAATCTCGGGAATACGGCCCGTAGACGAGTAGGCCGCGACAACCACGGTGATGAACCCATGGCGATAAACAAAACCGGCATTGGCGCGGCGGTGCCGCGCAAGGAAGACCTGCGGTTCCTGACCGGCGCGGGCTGTTTCAGCGACGACATCCAGGTGCCCGAGGCGCTGGTGGCACTGGTCTTGCGCAGCCCCCTGCCCCATGCCGATATTGCCGGCATCGATGTGGCGGCGGCGAGCGCGGCAACCGGGGTGCGGCTGGTTTTGACGGCGGCGGACCTCGACGGCGAGATCACCGGGCCCGTACCGTCATTTTCCACCGTGCCACCCTTTGACGTTGGCCGCCGGGATGGCGGCGATGCGGCGGAGGCGGCGCAATACCCCCTGGCGCGGGAGCGGGTGCGTTATCTGGGCGAGCCGGTCACCTTTATCGTCGCCGATACCATGGCGCAGGCACAGGATGCGGCCGAATTGATCGCCGTCGACTACACCCCCTTGCAGGCGGTGATGGAGATCGCCGATGCCCTTGATCCGGCGGCCGAACAGATCTGGCCCGACGCGCCGGGCAACGTATCCTTTGACTGGGCAACGGGGGATAGGGGGGCAACCGAGGCCGCCTTTGCCGCCGCCCACCACGTCAGCCGCCTGACCCTGGCCAACAACAGGGTGGTAATCAACTTCATGGAACCGCGCGCCGCCGTTGCGAGTTACGGCGAGGCCGACGGGCGTCTGACATTGCAGGCGGGCTGTCAATCGGCCCACGGCATGCGGGCCGCCCTCGCCGGCGTGCTGGGTATCGGGGAAGAGCATCTGCATGTGGTGGTGCCCGATACGGGGGGTGGCTTTGGCGCCCGCAACGGCGTCTATCCCGAATTCCTGTTGGCCCTGATAGCGGCCCGGCGGCTGCGGCGGGCGGTAAAATGGACGGAGAACCGCAGCGAAGCCTTTTTGAGCGATTTTCAGGCCCGGGATCATATTTTGCATGGCGAGCTGGCCCTGGATAAGGAAGGCCGCTTTCTGGGCCTGCGGGTGCGGGGCGATTGGCGTCACGGGGCCTATCTCACGGGCCGCAGCATATGGGTCATGGCCCATTACATCAGCCAGGTCCTGGGCGGCAGCTACCGCATTCCGGCGGGGCATCTCAGCCTGCGCGGCATCGTCTCCAACACCACGCCGCAAGGCGCCTATCGCGGCATTGGCCGGCTGGAGGCCAATTATGTTCTGGAACGCCTGATCGACCAGGCGGCGCGGGAAATGGGCATGGACCCCCTCACCCTGCGCCGGCGCAACCTGCTGGATGCCGCCGATCTGCCCTGGCGCATGCCGGGCGGCGCCGTCGTGACCTCGGGTGAATTCACGGCCAATTTGGACCGCGCCGTCGAACTCGCCGGCTGGCCGGAGGCCCCGGCCCGGCGCAGGGAGGCCGAGGCACAGGGCCGCCTGTACGGAATAGGCATAGGCATGTATGCCGAGAACGACGGCAGCACACCGACCGAGTTCGCGGAAATCGCCGTCGGCGGCGAAGGCCGGATCACGGCGCTGTTGGGCACCCAGGATTTCGGCATGGGCCATGCCACCATGTATTCGCAAATTCTGTCGGACAAGCTTGGCGTGGATTTCGAGGCCATCGATGTGGTCTTCGGCGACAGCGACCGGGTGCGCCGTGGCGCGGGTTCCCACGGCTCGCGCTCGGCCCGCATGGGCGGCACGGCGGCGGTGATGGGGGCGGACAAGGTCATCGCCCGTGGCCGGGACAAGGCGGCGGAAATGCTGGAAGCCGCGGTGGGCGATATCGAATTCGCCGATGGCCGCTTCACCATCACCGGCACGGACCGCGCCGTTACCCTGTTCGAAGTCGCGGCCAGCATAGAAGGGGCGGGCGGGACGCTTGCCGAAGAGGCCGATTTCAACGCCGGGGCCGAGGTTATTTCCAACGGCGTGCATATTTGCGAACTGACCGTCGAGCCGGCGGATGGCACCATACGGCTGGAAAATTACAGTGTCGTCGCCGATGTCGGGCGGATCGTCAACCCACTCATCGTGCATGGCCAGTTGCATGGCGGCATCGCCCAGGGCATCGGCCAGGCATTGTTGGAACAGATCGTCTATGACCCCGACAGCGGACAAACCCTGACCGGCAGCTTGATGGACTATTGCCTGCCCCGGGCCGGCGATCTGCCCAACTTTAACATCGCCTTCAACGAAGTGGTCGAGGCGGACAATCCCATCGGCGCCAAGGGCGCGGGCGAAAGTGCCACCACCGGGGCGCCGGCGGCGGTGATGAACGCCCTGGCCGATGCCCTGAACAGCGCCGGCGCGGGGCCCATCGACATGCCGGCAACGCCGGAAAAAGTCTGGCGCGCGCTGCGCGGCGCCGCTTCCACCTAGAGCAGTTCCGGGCTATCGCGTAAATCGGCAACCACCGGCCTGACGTTGGCATCGGGCCCTGCGACAATTTGTCCCTGCCGGCCCCGTTGCTTGCGACCGGTTTCTTGGCGATAACTGCCACGCACGCTTCTACGACGCCCGGCCCTAGGGCCTGTTGAGATTCATCGAGAATTTATGATCCCGGAGCATACATAAATCATTGCCTCGAAGCTCGTGTCGGTTTTGCAGGCTCTCATGGCGATGCCTTTGAAC
>JAKZRK010000017.1:0-38670 GCA_047518225.1 Alphaproteobacteria bacterium
TCAAGCCGGGATAGCGCCAAGCGTCGCGCCAAACCAGGTTCGGGCCGCCCGCCAGCGATGCCATCGCCATGTCTGAAAATAAAAAAATCACCCGAAATACAGCGGCGGCGACAAAAGCAAAGGGGAAGGGCAAGGAAAATCCAGACCGGACCAAACGAAATACTGAAAACCCGTCATAATAACTCAAATCAAGATCCCGATAGGCCTTCATGACGTATCCGGGCTAATGCACCGTATGGCCGTCTTCGCCGCTTAGGCGGTGGATCTCTTCCACCACGCCATACCAGGCGTATTGCTGGGCCACGTGCAGGGCCTGTTCGACACCCAGGGTCTCGATTAGGTTTTGTGCCAGGCCTTGGTAATGTTCGACGGTCCCAGACATTGGTATAGTTCCCGCGTACGGCTGTTACTGCCTGCAATATAGCGCGGTATGATTAAGAAATTCTGAGCGGCGCGGCAGGAAAGCGGAGGCCCAAAACATGATATACATCACTTCCTGGCGCACCATGGAGGAGCGGGCGCTGGAGCTCGGTGCAACCAATATTCTGTCATTGTTGGGGGTCGAGGGGGTGCCGCGAACCCCTGACGGGATCGATCCGGCGCGGCATTTGCATATTGAAGTCGACGATGTTCCCGCCTCCTACGCCGGCGATATTGCCCCGACCATGGAGCATGTGACGGAATTACTGGATTTTGCCCAATCCTGGGACCGGCAAGGCGCCATGATCGTGCATTGCTATGCTGGCGTCAGCCGTTCGACGGCGGCGGCCCTGACCATCCTTTGCCAATATAATCCGGGGCGCGAGATGGAGGCGACCCAGGCCCTGCGCCGTGCCGCGCCCCACGCCAAACCGAACCGCCGCATAATTGCCATTGCCGACCAATTGTTGCGGTCTGAAAACCGATTGGTCGAGGCGGTCGATGCCATGGGCCAGGGATCGTATGCGGGCGGGCCAACGCCCCTGGTTGAATTGCCGCTGACACTTTAAAAAATAGAAATCCATTTCTGGCGCGGGGGAAAGAATATGAGGGCTATTGTTTGCCGGGAACTGGGGCCGCCATCGGTGCTGCGCCTGGAAGAATGGCCGGAACCGGATATGGCGCCGGGTCAAGCGCGGGTGAAGATCAACGCCGCCGGCATCAACTTCCCCGACATCCTGACCATCGAAGGTTCGTATCAGCATAAACCGGCGTTACCGTTTATCGCCGGCTTCGAGACGGCGGGCGAGGTGATTGAAGTTGCCCCGGATGTGGACATGTTCGCGCCGGGCGACCGGGTTATGATGGGTGTTCGTCCCGGCGGCTTTGCCGAACAGGCCGTGGTGGATGCCGATGACCTGTTGCCGACGCCGGAGCCATTCGACGACATCACCGCCGCCGCTTTCAGGGTGACTTACGTTACCGCCTATCACTGCCTGTTACAGCGCGGGCGCTTGCAGGCCGGCGAATGGGTCCTGATCCATAGCGCCAGCGGAGGGGTGGGCCTCGCGGCGGTCGAAATCGCCAAACTGCACGGCGCCAGAATTATCGCCACGGGGGGTAACGATGAAAAACTGAAGGTGGCGCGGCAATATGGCGCCGACCATGTCATCAACTACCGCCACGGCGAATTCCGCGACCAGGTCAAGCAGATCACAGGGGGCGCCGGTGTCGATCTTGTCTACGATTCCGTGGGCGGCGACGTTTTCGATCAATCCTTGCGCTGCATGGCCTGGCATGGGCGGCTGGTGGTGATCGGTTTTACGTCCGGCCGCATACCGCAACTCTCGCTCAATTACGCCCTTATAAAGGGCCTGTCGATCATCGGTTGCCGGGCCGGCGAGGCCCGCCGGAACGACCCCGAAACAGGTGAGCGGGAAATTCGCGACCTGCTTGCCTTGGCCAACGCCGGCAAGCTGCACCCTCATGTTTCCCACGTGTTGCCATTGGCGCGGGCGGTCGAGGGCATGCAGCTGTTGTTGGACCGCAAGGTAATCGGCAAGGCGGTCTTGACCATGGATTAGGCCGGAAACGCAATAGGTCAGCGCCATGCTATGCGGCGGCAGGTCGATCCGGTAAACTGAACCCATGCGCATTTTGTACCATTTCTGGCTATCGCCTTTTTCCCGCAAGGTGCGGATCGCCTTGTATGAAAAAGGCCTGGACGTGGAACTCGTGGTGGAAAAGTACTGGGACCGGCGCCAGGAATTTCTGACCCTTAACCCGGCCGGTCAAGTGCCGGTGTTGCGCGAGCCCGACGGCACCGTGTTGGCCGATAGCCAGGCCATCGTCGAATATCTGGAAGATTGCCAGCCCGAACCCAATTTGTTGGGGCGGGACCCCCTGGCGCGCGCTGAATGCCGCCGCCTGATCGCCTGGTTCGACGGCAAGTTCTACAGCGAAGTCACGGATTTTTTGCTGCGGGAAAAACTGTTAAAGCGGTTCATGGGCATGGGCGAGCCGCGTTCCGACCTGATCCGGGCGGGACGGGGGAATATCGGCTATCACCTGGATTACATCGGCTATCTGGTGGAGCGGCGGAACTATATTGGCGGGGAGGTGTTCTCTTTGGCCGATATCGCCGCCGCGGCGCAATTATCCTGTTTGGATTATCTGGGCGATGTGCCCTGGGATCAGCATCCGGGCGCCAAAGAATGGTATGCCCGCGTGAAGTCCCGCCCCAGTTTCCGCGCCATCCTGGCCGACCATATGCCCGGCCTGCCGCCGCCCCGACATTATGCCGACCTCGATTTCTAGGCCTACCGGCAAGGGGCCTGGGCGGAGCGGCGCCGACTGGGACCCCGTTGCCCTGGTCGACGCCTTGCGGGCCGAGGCGCTGGCCCTGGGCTTTGATACGCTTGGCATTACCGGCCCCGATGCCATTCCCCAGGCTGGCGGACGTCTGGAGCACTTCCTGGCTATGGGCCGCCACGGCGATATGGACTGGCTGGTGGAGAAGGCCGACCGGCGCCGCCATCCCAACGCCTTGTGGCCCGGCGCCCGGTCCGTCATCATGCTCGGCCTGAATTACGGCCCCGACGATAATCCCCTGGACCGCTTGCAACAGGTGGATCGAGGTAACGTCTCGGTCTATGCCGAGCGCAAGGATTATCATGTCGTGGTCAAAAAGCGCCTGAAGGCCCTGGCCCGGTGGCTGGTGGCGGAGGCCGGCGGCGACCTCAAGGTTTTCGTCGATACCGCCCCGGTGATGGAAAAACCATTGGCCCAGGCCGCCGGCCTGGGTTGGCAGGGCAAGCATAGCAATCTGGTCAGCCGGGAATTCGGCTCCTGGCTGTTTCTGGGCAGCATCTTCACCACGCTGTCCCTGCCCCCCGATGAGGCCGAGGTGGATCATTGCGGGGACTGCCGACGCTGTCTGGATATTTGCCCCACGGCGGCGTTCCCGGCGCCCTATCAACTGGATGCCCGGCGCTGTCTGTCTTATTTGAGTATCGAACATCAAGGTCATATCGGGGCTGAATTCCGCCAGCCCATGGGCAACCGCATCTTTGGCTGCGACGATTGTCTGGCGGTTTGTCCCTGGAACAAGTTCGCCCGCGCGGCCCATGACGCCGCAATGGCGCCGCGTCGCGGCCTGGGTACGCCGGACCTGGGCAAATTGCTGCAATTGGACGATGCCGCATTTCGCGGCCTCTATGCCGGCACCCCGGTCAAGCGCCTGGGCCGGGATCGTTTTCTGCGTAACGTCCTGATCGCAGCCGGCAATAGCGGCAATGGCCGGCTATCGGTGCTGATCGAACCGCTGTTGGCCGATCCCTCGCCCCTGGTCCGGGCCATGGCGGTCTGGGCGCTGATGCAGTTGCGCGGCGTGAATGCCCTGGCTGCGCTGGCGCCGCTCCATCTGCGGGACGAGGCGGACCCGGATGTGCGGGCTGAATGGGCCTCGGCTGTTTCCGCTTGATCTGCATTTGTTACAGCCGCCGCGCCTACCCGAATGGCTTAGGGGCGCCGGCAAATGACCCGGTATGATTCGAATGTGCTATTGGCGAGAACATCCGCCTGCACGCTATAAACGGGTGCGCCGGAGCAAGGGCTGGGATGACGGAAAATAGTGAAACTTTGTTCTGTTTCGGACTGGGCTACAGTGCCCGGGTTCTGGCCCGCCGTCTGACAGGGCTTGGCTGGACGGTTTCGGGCACCACGCGGGAAGGCGAGGGCGCGGCGATGCCCTTTGACCGTCACCACCCCTTGGCCGATGCCACCGGGCGGATGGCCGGCGTCACGCATCTTTTGTTCTCCATTCCGCCCGATGGGGACGGCGACCCGGTGTTGGCCCGTCATGGCGCCGATATCGCGCAATTGGAGCACCTCCGCTGGCTGGGCTATCTTTCCACCACGGGCGTCTATGGCGATCACGGCGGCGGCTGGGTGGACGAGGCGACGCCGACGGCGCCCATGGGCCAGCTTAACCGGCGCAGCCAGTGGCGCGTGGCGGCGGAGCGGGCCTGGCTGGAATGGGCCGCCCCCCTGGGCCTGCCCATGCAGATATTCCGCCTGGCCGGCATCTATGGCCCCGGCCGCAACGCCCTGGACAATCTGCGCCAGGGCAAGGCCCGGCGTATCGTCAAGGCGGGCCATGTCTTCTCCCGCATTCACGTGGACGATCTGGCAGCGGTTCTGCAAGCCTCCATGGCCAGCCCGAACCCCGGCGCCATCTATAACGTCTGCGATGACGAGCCAGCCCCGTCCCAAGACGTCATCGCCCACGCCGCGGAGCTGTTGGGGCGGACCGCGCCGCCAGAGATCGCGTTTCACGAGGCTGGCCTCGGTCCCATGGCGGCCAGCTTCTACAATGACAACAAGCGTGTCCGTAACGACCGCATCAAGGACGAGTTGAGGGTTCGGTTGCGTTACCCCAACTATCGCGCCGGGCTGGCGGCACTGCTAACACGCGGTTAGACTCGCGGTCTCAATTCGAGATTTTTGGCCTAATTTTTGGCTCATGAAAAAGGATTGCCGGTGTTTAACAAGGATCGTTTTATCGAAGACTGCAAGGCGGCGGTCGGCCATGGGCAGAAGGCCGGTCTGGCCGCGGGGGCCGAGGATTAAGCCGACCCGTCGCCTGGAGGAAATGCGGTGATCGCCTGGTTTTTTCGTTGGTTGGAGCGCCGGACGGAACCGTTGCCGGCCGCCCAGCCGGAGATGCCGCCGGCCTCCCTGATCCCGTTCATCGTGCATTACGCCTGGCCCTTCTGGCCGTTGCTGGTGGCCTCGGCGGTGTTTTCCACCATTATCGCGGTGTTGGAGGTAACCTTGTTCGCCTTTCTGGGGCGTCTGGTCGATTGGCTGGCGGCGGCGGAACGGGCGGTTTTCTGGAATGAACACGGCGGCCAGTTGGTGATCATGGGCGTTGTCGTTCTGGTGCTGCTGCCGATCCTGAAATTCGTCTCGGAAGCCATCCACAATCAGGGCCTGTTGGGTAACTTCGCCATGCGCACCCGCTGGCAGGCGCACCGCTATCTGCTGCGGCAGAGCATGGAGTTTTATCAGGACGACTTCGCCGGCCGGGTCGCCGCCAAGATGATGCAAACCGCCCTGGCCGTGCGCGATATCGTCATGAAAATGACCGAGGTTCTGCTCTACGTGGCGGTCTATTTCACCGCCGCCGTGGTCCTGTTCGCCAGTAGCGATCTGCGCCTGACGGCGCCCATGATCATCTGGTTCATCGGTTACGTGATAGCAATGCGCTATTTCGTGCCCCGTATGCAGGACATATCCATGGCCCAGGCCGAGGCGCGTTCCGTCGTCACCGGGCGGGTGGTGGACAGCTATACCAACATCGGCACGGTCAAGATGTTCGCCCATGCCGCCTACGAGGACGGCTATGCGCGGGAAGGGATGGAGGCGTTTCTGGACCAGGTCTACCGCCAGATGCGCCTGTCCACCCTGTTGACCATCACCCTGAACGTTATGAACGCCTGCCTGATCTTCGCCATCGCCGGGATGTCTATATGGCTCTGGTACATCGACGCCTCCTCCCCCGGCGCCATCGCCCTGGCCGTGGGCCTGGTGCTGCGCCTGCAAGGCATGTCCCAATGGATTATGTGGGAAGCGTCCAACGTGTTCGAGAATATCGGCGTGGTGCTGGATGGCGTCACCACCATCGCCCGCGAACGGGCCATCGATGATACCCCCGATGCCCGGGCCCTGGACGTGGCCGCCGGCGGCATCCGCTATGACCATATTCATTTCAACTATGGCAAGGCGCGGGAAGACGTCGACCAGGGCATCATCAGCGGCCTGGACCTGGATATCCGGCCCGGCGAGAAGGTGGGCATCGTCGGCCGCTCGGGCGCGGGCAAGTCAACCCTGGTCAGCCTGCTGCTGCGGTTTTACGATTTGCAGGATGGCCGCATCCTGATCGACGGCCAGGATATCGCCGGGGTGACCCAGGACAGCCTGCGGGCCCAGATCGGCATGGTGACCCAGGATACCTCGCTGCTGCATCGTTCGGTCTTCGATAACGTCAGCTATAGCCGGCCGGGCGCGACCATGGCCGAGGTGGAGGCGGCGGCAAGGGCCGCCCACGCCCACGGCTTCATCCAGGACTTGGACGATGGCCAGGGCCGTCACGGCTATCAGGCCCATGTGGGCGAACGTGGCGTTAAATTATCGGGCGGTCAGCGCCAGCGCATCGCCATTGCCCGGGTGCTGTTGAAGGATGCCCCGATCTTGATTCTGGACGAGGCCACCTCGGCCCTGGATTCAGAAGTGGAGGCGGCGATCCAGGAAAGCTTTCAAGCGTTGATGGCGGGCAAAACCGTCATCGCCATCGCCCATCGCCTCTCCACCATCGCCGCCATGGACCGCCTGATCGTCATGGACCATGGCCGCATCATCGAAGAAGGCGATCATGAAAGCCTGCTTCGCCGTGGCGGCCTCTACGCGGAACTGTGGTCGCGCCAATCGGGCGGATTTTTGGCCAAGGACGCGGCTGAGTAAACGCGCATCCGTCCTTGGGAAATCGTGCCATGCCATTTTTTACACCTGTCGATGGCCGCGAACAGGCGCCCGTGGTGCCGGGCTGGGCGAAACTTGCGAGAGAGGGTGAAAATTAACATACTGGCGGACCAAAATGGTCAAGTAAGCCCGGCTGCAAAAAAAGAACTGTACCGGCAGATGAAAAAGAACGGAAAAGTATAGATGACCGTTAAATCAGTGACGGTGTATTCCACGCCTCTATGTCGGCCGTGCGAGCAGTTGAAGGCCTATCTGCGGGCCCATGACGTGAACTTCGTGGCCAAGGACCTGATGATGGACGAGGACGCGGCGGAATTCATCGACAGCCACAATATCCGCTCATCGCCGGTATTGCAGGTTGATGACACGTTGTTGTTCGGCCCCGAATTGGGCCCGGAAAAGATTGACGAATTGCTGGGTCTCGACTGACGCACCACCCGTCGGATGGGTGGCTATCCTGGGCTCTTGATGATCAGGCCCTGGCCGGTGGGCAGTTCAAGGACCTGCTGGTTGTGCCGTTGCCACCAGCGGTGATGGGCTTGGCACAAGGCCCGCTGTTCAAAGCGGCCATAGTCGTCCAGCAGGATGTAGCCTCCCGCCACGATGCGCGCGAACAATTCGTCCAGGGCCGCCGTCTCGGCCAAGGCCGCGTTCATGTCCAGGTGCAGGAAGGCGATACGTTCCGGCGACCGTTCGGCGAACACGTCGGGTACGACGCCCTTGATGACGTGGATATTTTTGAACGGCGCGAACTTTTCCTCCACAGCGCGGTGGGTGCCATCCCACTCGTAGAAGGGATTGACCTCGTCGCGCTCTTGGCTGGTCGATCGGCCCTCCGCCAGGCCGGCGAAGGTGTCGTAAAGATAGAAGGCGCGGTTCTGGCTGGCGAAGCAGAGGTATCGCGCGACGACGCCGGCGGATAGTCCCTGGTAGACGCCGCATTCAACGAAGTCACCCGCCAGCGACAGGGCGCCGCGCGCGGCCCAGCAACAGACGTGCAAACGCCATAGTTTCTCGCCGTCGTCATCGCCCGATTGGTTGGCCCGGACGGCCTCCATGAAGGTTTCGTCGCCGGTGAAGCTGAGATTTCTTGACAGGGCGATCAGATTGTCGCCAAAGAAACCCGGCACGTTGCCGTCCTCGTACAGCTTTTGGATTGCCGCCAAATGTTCGTAAAGCGCCGGGATCTTTTCTTTCGGCAGCCCATAAAATGCCATTTTCAGAGGTGTCCCGGTGCCATCTCGATACCCGTTGACCGTAGCCTTGGTGGGCTGCCAGGGAAAGCAAAACAGGCCATGGTTCGGGTTCGAGGCTTGGCGTCTGTTCGTTCAAGAATTTTTTAGCAATCGAACATCGCATCGATGGATTTGTTGTCCATATCCCCGCCGGGATTGGAATTGTCCACCTGGTCCTGATCGGCATCCGCGGCATCCGCCGTGACAGCGCCGTCATCTTCCGATGGAGCCTTTGCCGGTGCATCGAATTCGACGCCTTCGGTGGGATCGGCGACGTCGTCGTCCATCAGGCGATCTTCTGGCAATGATTCTATTTCGAGATCTTTTGGTCCATCGAATTCGATACCCTCGGTGGGATCGGCGCCATCGACGGCCTCGTCATTTGTTTGGGCGCCTTCATTGGCGCGGTCCGTATCCCCCCGCAACATCTGGTCTATATCGTCCTGGGCGACGCCATGGCCTTCAATTTGCGGGCCGTTCAGCAGGTCGGCCTCGGCGTGGTGATCGTCCGAGCCAGGGCCGATTTCGTCCAGGGAGGCGTTGCGCAAGCTTTCCGAGCCCCAAATCTGGATCATCGCGCCGACCCTTTGTTCCAGATAGTGCAGGGCATTGACCACTTTGGTGGTGCGCTGGCCGGTCAGATCCTGGAATGAGCAGGCCAGGAAGATATTGGTGATATCTTCCTCCATGGCATCGCAGACTCCGCCGTCGGCATCCTTTTCGCGCAGGGCATGACAGGAATCCTGGATGCGTTCCGCCGCCGCCAGAATATCGTGGGTGGCGCGCTCCGTTGAGGTGACGATGGCATCCAGATCCGCGGTCGCGGCCATGATCCGGTTATTGGCCCCTTCCTTGGGCTTGATCGCCGCTATGTCGCGCCGGGTATCGCTGATGGCATCGCTCATATTCTGCAGTTCAGCCGACAATATTTCCGATGGTTGCTTTAGTTCATGACGCTTGAAATAGTCTCGGCAGTCGTCCATTGCCCGCAATACCAGATCGGAAGCCACGGCGCGGTTACGCTGGGCATGCTCGCGCAAAAAGGTGCGGCCCCGCACGGTCTGCATGACTGCCTCTTCCAAGGCGTCGTATTCGCTATTGGACAGTTCCCGTTGATTTTCAACCGGGTCATCGTCCCCGGCCAATTCTTCGTCAAAGGCCGGCTCGTCGGGAAGTGCCTCCAAATCCATGGCAATCGGATCGCTATTCATGCTCATCGGCCTGTCTTCCGTAATAAATTGGCGCAGCGTGCACGGCTGTCCCGTCCGGCAATGGTCGTATTTGACCTTGGTACGGTTAATCATGGCGTGTAGTGATTAATATTTCCTTTGCTCTACACGGCGTTGCCTCGTTTGGTTGGGCTTTGGCTTTAATTTCGCCGGGGATCGCGTAGTCGTATTGCCGGAAAAACGGCACTTTTATTGAGCTAATGCCACAATCAGCACAAGGTAGTAATCGGGATCACGCCGCCATGGCCAGATGGATTTCGCGCGATCGGCGCGAATCACCTGTCCGCCAAATTGGCCGCCCAGACGCGGTGTTGACCGCGGTTCGCGGGGGCAAATGTAGGATCGCCCGCAGTGGCCGTTATCACGCAACGATGTACGGCGATAATAGCAGCGTGGTGGCGGAATTCAGGGCTTTTACCCTAGCCGTGCATGGGCGGGCCGAACCTGGCCGCGCCATGTTTCCATGCTTCATCGCTTCGTTTCATTTGACCGTATCTTGCGTTCAAATTGAATTTCAGGCAAAGTAGATTATGTAAAGTCCCTACGAATTGGGAATTTTAGCCTGATAGGAGGTTGAGATGAATGTAGAGCATATTCTTGCCTTTAAGGGTAACGAGGTAATATCGGTGCGAATTGACGATACCGTCGGCCGGGCGGCCGAGATCCTGAGCAGCAACCGGATCGGCGCGATCCTGATACGTGACGATGACGGACTTGTCGAAGGGGTGTTATCGGAGCGGGATATCGTGCGCGGCATGGCGCAGATGGGGACCGGTTGCATGGAGGCCCCGGTGGCGGAGTTGATGACCCGCGATGTAATCCACTGCCGCCCGGAAGATGATATCAACACCATCATGGCGGTGATGACGGAACGCCGTATCCGGCATCTGCCGGTGATGGGCGGCGGTCAGCTACTGGGCATCATTTCAATTGGCGACGTGGTCAAGTACCGCATAGAGGAAATCGAAACCGAAGCCGCCGCAATGCGGCAATATATTGCCTCGGCATAAATCCACAGCTAATTAACGGCGGCGGCTTGGTATTATTCAGCGGCGGCCGGCACGGCGCCAGCCGTCAGCAGCCCGGCCGCACCCAGGGCCCGGCCCAGACGGTCAATCTCGTCGCCGGAAAGCTTCATCAGGGGCGGCCGGACAACGGCCCTTTGTTGCCTGCCCAGCAGCACCAGACATTCCTTCATGCGGTTGTGCATATCCAGGAATGGCGGCGTATAAAACGCCTGGGCCAGGGGATAGATCTGGTCATTGATGGCCTGGGCGCCGGACAGATCGCCGGCCTTGACGGCCTGAAACAAAGCCACCTGCAAATCGGGGATTACGCTGCCGGCGCCTGACAACAGGCCGTTGGCGCCCATGCTGAGGGATGCCATCAACCACGACGAATGGGTGGTCAAGACGGTGATCGGCCGCCCGGCGGCGCCCGATTGCAGGCTGCGAATATGTTTTTCGTGCAGCATGGCGTCGTTGGACCAATCCTTGATGGCCTTGATGGAGGGAACCGCCTCCACCACCCGTAACAACGTCTCGAACGGATAACCCAGGCCACTAGCCTGGGGATATTGGAAAACGATCATGGGAAGGCCGGTGGCATCCGCGATGGTCTTGAAGTGGGTCAGTGCCATTTCCGGCCGCAGTTGCCCGCCCATGATCATGCTGTTGGGAGGGAACACCAACAGGGCCGAAGCGCCGGCCGCCTCCGCCATGCGGGCCAGGCGGGCCGCTTCAAGGCTGCTGTCGGAATAGATGCCATTGATCATGGGCAACCGATCGCCGGCTTCATCGAGGGAGAATTCCAGAATGCGCCGTTGCTCGTCGAAGCTGCAGGCATGCACCTCCGAGGCATGGCCATTGACCGTGATGGCGTTCAGGCCCGCGGTCGCGGCAACATCGCGAAGATGGCTGCGCGAGGCCGCTTCATCTATCAACATGTCCTCATCGAAGGCCAACAAGGTGGCGGGGATAACACCGTCCAAGGGCCGGCTGTTGAATACACTCATATCGAACCTCCTAAATGGCCGCCCGGAACCCCTCTAACCCGCGGGATCTAAAAATCGCCGTCGCGCGCCTCGTAGTGGGTTGGCTTATCATAATGCGGTTGGTCCCGTTCGATCCAGTCTACTGTCCAATCGACCATCCGTGCCAGGGGGACCTCCGGATAGCCGAACAATTTCGACGCCAGCGAGGTATCGTTGTGCCAGCCCATGCCGCTTTCCCGGTTCTCGAAAGCCGGGGTCAGGCCGAAACGTTGACCGAAAGCCTGGGCCAGGGCGCGTATGCTGACCTGCTCCGGCCCGCCCATGTTCAAGGGCCGGGTCGGGGTTTCGCAATGGCGCAGGGCGCGCAAGACCTGGGCGTTTACGTCGCCCTGCCAGATCACGTTGGCATGTCCCGCGCGCAAATCGATGGGCTGGCCGGTGTAAACCCGGCTGGCGATATCGAACAACACGCCATAACGCAGATCAATGGCATAGTTCAGGCGGATCAAGCGGCCCGGCGTGCCGAAACGGGCCGAGAAGTATTGCAAGATCCGCTCCCGCCCGACGCAGGAATTGGCGTATTCGCCGATCGGTACCGGCGCCGTGCTCTCGTTACACAGGGGACCCGTGACATCCGTGAAAGGGTAGACGCACAGGGTGGAAAAGGCGACGATCCGGGATTGGGCGAAGGCCTCGGCAACCAGGGCCGGGACGTGGGCATTCATGGCCCAGGTGAAATGTTCATCGCCACTGGTGCCAAACTTGCGCCCCGCCATGTAGATCACATTGGGCAGTTTCGGTAATTCGGCCACGGCCTCGCGATGCAGCAGATCGCAGGCCAGGGTTTCCACGCCCCAATCTTCCAACCGCTGCTTGACGCTTAGGTCTGAAAATCGGGCGACACCGACAATACGCTTGTGGGGTGCCGCGCGCTTGGCCATGCGGGCCAGGCAGGGCCCGATTTTGCCGCCAACGCCCAGGATGATGATATCGCCGTCGAGGGTGGCCAGATCATCGATCAAGGCCTGGCTGGGCCGGGACAATAAATCCTCAAGCGCCGACACATCCATTATGCGATTTGGCAGGTCGGCCGGGTTAAGCGGTGTCATGCCGCGACTTCCATCTCACCCGGAGACGATGCTGCCCCGTTCGATCACGAAGGTTCGATCCAACAGGCCGGCCAAATGAACGTCGTTGGATTCCGCCACCAGCACCGATTCCCCTTCATCCTTCAGGCTTTTCATGATTTCGCCCATGCGCTGGGCGAAAACCGGCGCGATCCCTTCGCTTGGTTCGTCCAGCAGCAATAATTTCGTACCCACCATAATGGCGCGGGCGAAGGCAACGAACTTTTGCTGCCCGCCGGATAGCTCCAAGGAACCACGTCTGCGAAACTCCGCCACTTCCGGCATCAACTCGTATATCCAGGCCAGGCGGTCTTGCCAATCTTCCATCCCCGTGGCCCATACCGGCAACAGGATATTTTCTTCCGCCGTCAGCGCCGGCACCAGCCGCCGGTCCTCGGGCATGAAGCCAATACCCATATGGGCGCGCTTGTGGGGATGAACCTTCAACAGATCCTGATGCCCGAACATCACCTCGCCGGCGACCGCCGCAAGGGCGCCCATGACAGCCCGCAGGAACGTCGTCTTGCCGGCGCCATTGCGACCAATCAGACCACACATGGTGCCCGCCGGGACTTCCAGCGTCAGGCCGCGCAATATGGGGGTGGGGCCTATATTGACGTCCAGGCCGCTTACCTTAAGCATCCTCAATTCCCCCGGTCTTGGACCGGGTGCGGTGATATTCTTCACCGATCACGAACTCCCGAACCCCTGGATCGATCAGGGCCTCGGCAGTAGGGGCATCGCAGATGATCGCGCCTTGATAAAATGCCAGCACCCGGCTGACATAACGTTCGACGATTTCCATATCGTGCTCGATAAACAGCACCGTCGTGCGGTCCTGGCGCAATGCCTCCATGATGACGTCCATCAGGCCGAACTTTTCCTCGACCGAGATGCCCGAGGTCGGTTCGTCCAGCATCAGGATAGTCGGCTTTCGTACCGCCGCCATGGCGATGTCCAACAACTTTCGGGTTCCCTGGGGCAAGGTCGAGGCGGTCGCGTTGCGATACTCGGCGATTTGATAACGCTGCAAATGATTGTCGACCCTTTCCCCACGCGCATCGTTTTGCAAGGGCGAGAACAAACCCAGCCCGGTTTCCTCGGCGATCGCATAGGCCATTTGAAGATTGTCGAATACAGTTTCCGAAGCGAAAATCTGGGGCACCTGAAACGATCGGGAAATGCCCAGGCGGGTAATTTCCCGAGGCGGCAAGCCCAAAATACTGCGGCCGACGAAATCGATCTGGCCCGATGTCGGTTTTAGGTATCCAGTGACCATATTGACGAAGGTGGTCTTGCCGGCCCCGTTGGCGCCGATAATGCCGATGATTTCATGCTCTTCAACCGACACGTTGACATCCTTGGCGGCGACCACGGCGCCAAATGTTTTTTGCAGGTCGCGAACCTCCAGGACCACACTCATAGGCCTCTCGCCCCTTCCGGCTTGCGCAGGCGGGACAGCAAAGACCAGATGCCATCCGGCAGGAACATGATAATCGCCAAAAGGCTGCCGCCTAGAATGAACTGCCAGTATTGCGGTGCGTATTCAAAGGCATAGGTGCGGATCAGTTCGAACACCAGGGCGCCGACATAAGTGGCCGCCACATTGCCGATGCCGCTGAGAATTGTGATAAATACGAACTCGCCGGAGACGGTCCAGTTGGCCATGGAATCCGGGTCCACCTGTCCGATCGCCAGGGCCATGATGGCGCCGCCAAAGCCAGCCACCAGGCCGGAGAAGACGTATTTGTAGTGGATCACTTTCTCGGCCGAGTAACCCAAATATTCAACCCGTATCTCGTTTTCCCGGACCGCCATGCTCATGCCGCCCAGGGTGGTCTTCAGATACAAATGCACGCCAACGGTGATGATGTAGGTGAAGACCAGGGTAAAGAGAAAAAGCGCCGTCTGCACCGCTTCGCCTTCCGGGGCATAGCCGAGGAAGGTCGGCGCCCGGACGGAAAAGCCATCGGTACTGCCAAGTTCCTCGGTCTTCACGATGACGCCGTACAGGATCATGGAAAAGGCCAAGTTTAACAGGGCGAAAAAGATGGCCCGATAGCGGCGCAATAGAAAACCCAGCAGAAAGGCCAGCAAACCCGCCGAAAAGGTACCCGCAAAGACCAGCAAAAAGGCATCGTGAAAGCCGATCAAGGTCAGCATGGCCGCCGCATAGGCGCCAAAGCCGAAATACAAGGCATGGCCGAAGGAAACCAGTCCCGTGCGCCAAAGCACCAACAAGCCCAGGGCGACGGCGCCGCGGGACAGACTTTGCAGGCCAACGAAGCGCATCCATTCCGCCATGAAAAAATCGGCCCACAACAAGACCAGAAAAGCGATGGAAAGGCCGACGACGGTTTTGTCCAAATAGCGCATCAGATTTTCCTGGCCTGGGGAGGGGCGAACAGACCTTCGGGACGAAAGGTCAGGACCAGGGCCATGATGGCGTAGATTACAAACAGTTCAACTTCAGGAAGTTTATGCACCGCCACAGCCCGGGACAGGCCCACCAGCAGAGAGCCGATCAGGGCGCCCGGAATGGACCCCATGCCACCGATCACCACCACGGCAAAGGCCAGCACTATGACTTCAACTCCGATCCCCGGCGAGACAGAGATCGTGGGGGCGAGATAGGCCCCGCCAAGGGCTCCCATGATGGCACCGATGACAAATGTGGCCAAAAATACCCGGGTTACATTGATGCCCATGGCCTGGCTTAATTCGCGATCGAATATGACCGCCAGCAGCAACTTTCCCCATTTGGTTCGGGTCAGCCCGAGCCAGAGGCCCAAGCCCACGAATCCCGACAAGCCAATTAGAGTGAGGCTGTAAACATCAAAAGTCATATCCACGATATCGACGGCACCTAAAACGCCGACGGGCTGGTAGGCAAAATAGGGGTCCGTGCCCCATATCATGATCAGGACATCTTCCAGCACCAGGAACATGGCAAAAGTGGCCAGCACGATAATATGTTCATCCCGGCTATAGAGGAAACGCAGCAAACACCGCTCGAGGATGACGCCTAGGACTATGCCAATGATCAGCGCGGCCGCGAAAATGGCAACAAACCCGCCGAACTCCGGCAAGTCCGTTGCGTAATAGATGCCAATCAGGGTTGCCGACAAATAGGCGCCAAAGGCGTAAAATGATCCGTGTGTGACGTTCAGAATTTTCATCACCCCAAAGATCACCGTCAAACCGACGGCAACCATGAACAGGTAGGACGAAAATACCAAGCCGTCGACCAGGATGACGATCAGCTCTTGCACGATGGGCTCGCTAACTTGGAATTATTAAATACAAAAAATTCCAGGGGCGTCAAATTTGACGCCCCTGGTTGGTAACGATGTTAGCACTTGGCGCCCTTCATGCCGCCTTTCAGCCAATCCGTGCCCTTGACACCCGCCGGTGCCATTACGCAATCGGGCTGGAATACGGTGACATTGGACAACACGTGCTCGCCGGCCTCCTTGTCCCAATTAATGACGCCAATCATATGCACCGTGGCCGCCTGATGGCCTTTGGAGCGGTTCATATGGACCTTGGCGGCGATGGACTGATAGGTCGCGCCCTCTAATGCGGCGATGACTTGATCCGTCGAGGGGAATTTACCGCCGTTCATGGCAGCCGCTTTGTCATAAGCGAATTTTGCCGCCAGTACGCCCTGGGCCGCTTGGTAGGAACCGCCGACAGGTGGGGTCGAATAGCGGTCGCTATAGAGCTTGCGGAACCAGTTGTTCAACGGTGTATCCACTTTGGCGGCAAAGATGCCGTAGGGGCCACGGGCGCCCAATATGACGCCTGAGGGAAACTTTTTGCCCAGGCGATAGACCGAGGTGTCCGCCACCGAGAACAGCAGTTTTTTCTTGCGGAAAAGACCCCGCGCGGAACCCTGGAAGATGAAAGCCTCCAGATCGCCGCCCCAAAGGCTGGAATGCACCAGGGGCTCTTTCGACAGCAACAGGGCCGAGATCTCGGTGCCATACTGGCCAGAGAAAATTTTCGGCCATTGGGTCTTGTCCGATACCGGGACCGATGGCAACAGCTGCTTCATGGCGAGATCAAAGTCGCGCCAGGAATCCTGTCCCCAGGCATAGTTCTGATTGATCCCGGTGTAGCCCGAAATGTTAGGCAGGTTCGCCTGGACGTACTTGGCCTCGGCCACGCCGTCGGCGGTGGCATTGCCCATGGTGCGGAAGACGTATTTCGGATTGGGGTCGATCTCTTCGAAAATTCGCGGCGTGCCGCAAATCGGGAAGATGGTCAACATTTTCAATTCTTCGGCTACCGGCGTGATCGCGGCGCAGGTCCCGGAAGAAATATAGCCGACGAACAGATCCACGCCCTGCTTTTGCACTTTATTGCGGAATTCCGTCACCTGTTTGGTGCTGCCGCCAGACTCATCATAGAAAATCGCCTCGATCTGCCGGCCCGCCAGGCCCTTGCCGCTTTTGTCATAGGGCGCGGGCAACGTGCCTTTGTTGATCGCCTCGATAATGATTTCCGCGCCATTACGTGAAGGCACACCAAAGGCCGGCGCGCCGGCACCGGTCAGGAAATTCGGTAGCGCCATGACCACCGTTTCAGCCGCCTGGGCAATACCCGCGGTGACGCCGACAGCGGCGGCCAATCCCGCCGCCAGCAGCACGGCTCTCGCGGGCTTGTTTGTAAATTTCATCACGTTAATTCTCCCTGTTTGTTGCGGGACCCATTCCCAGATTACCTTCATCCCCCGGAAAGGCAGGTGCCGAAGTCAAATAGGCGCGCAGAAAATAAACATTCGCAAGGCCTTTGAGACCGGGAGCCATATTTCACCAAAAACTCACCTTTGCCAAGGCCGATCAGGGCATATCGCGGCTTTATTTTGCTTTCAGTTTCCGGGCCGCCAGAAATGCCTGGAACGTGGTCGCCGTCCCCGCCTCGACCGCCTCGCCGTAGGCCAAATTCAGGCGGCGTTTTCGGGCAAATGCATCTTTGACCGCGGCTTGCTGGTCCACTGGTACGGCCAAGCGGCCGCCCTCCAACATTGCCAGTATCTGGCCATAGGCGGCCTCGGCCCGTTGCCAGGAACCGGTTGCGTTGGTGGCGCTGTCCGGGCGTTGGATATAATCGGTCAGGGGTTGGGGTAACAGGGTCATGGCGCTGGCGCGGGCGATCACTTCCATGTTGAAGACCACATCCTCGGCAAAGCGCAGATCCCCATGATAGCCGGTCCCGGCCAGATCCCGCCGCAGCAGGGGGAAATGGGGCACGCCGGTGTTCATCATGGTCAAGGCATCGATCTCGCGGGGCGCGGCGCCGATGGGGTGGGCGGTGGCAATAATATCGCCATCGGGGTGTACCGCGCGGGTGTTGTCGCACGCCACTCCCGCGACCGTGGCCAAGGGCAACAGGGCCGACAGCTTTTCCGGTTGCCAGGTATCGTCACCGTCCAGGATCGACAAATAGTCACCCCGCGCCATCGCCAGGGCACGGTTCCGCGCGGCCGAAGGGCCCGAGCCAATGGCCGGCGTCGCCACCATGCGGATGCGCGGATCCGCAATGCCATTGGCGCGGCACAGGGCGAGATAGTCGGCGCCGCAATCGGAGGCAATGATCAGTTCCCAATTTTGATGGTGCTGGCCGCGGACACTTTCGATCGCCGCCAAGATGGTCGCCTCGGCCCGGTAGGCGGCCATCAGAATGGAAATCAGCGCCATGGTTTCCAGCTTTGCTGTGGCATTGAGTTAGGGTATGGTTGGCTTATGGAAAACAGGATGGCGAATTTGGTCACAGCCAGCGGCGGCGTGCTGTTTGGCGGCATTTTGGTGGCCGCATGGAGCGGGGCGCTGACACCTGTCTGGTCCTTTTTCCTGGATGGTTTGATACAGCAGTTCATCGCGATGCAAGAGTTCCGGTTTAGTTGTTTTTAGACGTACTACGGCGCCAGCCGTAGGTGGCCAGGGCCAGCCAGCCGGCCATGAAAGACAGGCCGCCCAGGGGGCGCCAGCCAGCCGAACAGCGCCATACCCGTGAACGCCAGCAGATAAAGACCGCCGCAGAACAACAGACTGCCCAGGGCAAAGCCGTACGCGGCAACCTGCAACCATATCGACGAACCTCCGGTGGCCAGCGCCGCCGTGCCCAACAGGGCCAGGGCATGCCAGATCTGATAGCGCACGGCGGTCTGAATACGCTCCAGGTTCTCCCGTTCCAGCCCGTCTTGCAGATCATGCGCCGTGGCGGCGGCCAGGAAGACCGCCAGGGCGCCAGAGATGCCGGCAAAAACGATGGACCAGTTCATTACGTTTGGTTTTGTCACGTTTGTTTTTCTCAAGGTAGGGGCTCGAACACGGCGTTGATGGGCACGGCGGCAACGGAGGCATTATTGGGCATGGCCAGAATCAGGGCGACCGCATCGGCGATGGTCTCGGGCTGCGTCACGTTATCGCGGCCCAACCCGCCCATTTGCGGCATCATATCCGTATTGACCGGACCCGGCGCCACCGCCGTGACCCGGATGCCGTCATCCCACAGCAGGGAACGGGCCGCCGAACTCAACCCCATGGCCGCGAACTTGGAAATCGCGTAACCGGGCGACCCGCGCTTGAAACGCATGCCGGCCAGGGAGGTTATATTGACGATACGCCCGCTCCCCGAGGCACGCAAATGGGGCAGGGCGGCCCGGATCAGGCGGTAGGGCGCCTTCAGGTTGACCTCCAGCATATGGTCCAGTTTCGCCTCGTCCCCATCCTCGAAACCGAAGGGGGCGGCGGTGCCCGCATTGTTGATCAAACCGTCGATGCGGCCGAATTTCTCCATCGTGGCATCGGCCCAGGCCCGGGGCGATTCGGGATCAAGCGCATCGAATGAATGGCACAGGCAATCATCGCCCTGTTGTTCCGCCATGGCCGCTGGCGAACGGGCCCCGAGGCTGAGGCGATAGCCGTCCTGGCGTAAACGCGCCGCGATGGCCGCGCCAATGCCCCGATTGGCCCCGGAAAGCATGATGACGCGGCCCTTGGGGTCCAGGCGGCCTGAGTTGGTTGCATTCATTTTGGTGGTCCCTTGTTATATTATTGCGTCCGGTATTGCACTGCGGCGCCGACAATCCTATAAGATCGCGTTTTGATGAGCGACACTTCTCCGCACGGTTTCCCTTTTCGTCACCTCCTGGGCATCGAGGGGCTATCGCCGTCCGATATCACGGAAATCCTTGATCTGGCCGACCGATACGTGGCGCAGAACCGTCAGGTCGACAAGAAACGTTCCATCCTGGGCGGCCGCACACAGATCAATCTGTTCTTCGAAACCTCGACCCGCACCCGCACTTCATTCGAATTGGCCGGCAAGCGCCTGGGCGCCGATGTGATCAACATGACGGCCACGGCCTCGGCCATAAAAAAGGGCGAAACGCTAATCGACACGGCGGCGACCCTGAACGCCATGCACCCCGATGCCCTGGTGGTCCGCCATCCCCATTCCGGCGCCGTCGCCCTGTTGAGCCAGAAGATGGATTGCAGTGTTATCAATGCTGGCGATGGCAGCCACGAACATCCTACCCAGGCGCTGCTCGACGCCCTGACCATCCGCCGCCGCCTGGGCCGCCTGCATGGCCTGACCGTGGCCATTTGCGGCGACATTCTGCACAGCCGGGTGGCGCGCTCGAACATCATGTTGTTGAACATCATGGGTGCCCATGTCCGCGCCATCGCCCCGCCCACCCTGTTGCCCGTCGCCATGGACCGCATGGGGGTTGAGGTCTTTCACGATATGGCCGAAGGCCTGCATGACGTGGATATCGTGATGATGCTGCGGCTGCAAAACGAACGCATGAACGGTGTCTATGTGCCATCGACGCGGGAATATTACCATTTTTTCGGCCTGGACCAGGCCAAGCTGGCCAAGGCCAAGCCGGAGGCCCTGATCATGCATCCCGGTCCCATGAACCGCGGCGTGGAAATCGATAGCGAGTTGGCCGACGACATCAACCGCAGTGTGATCCGCGAACAGGTGGAAATGGGCGTGGCCGTGCGTATGGCCGTCCTGGATCTGCTCTCGCGGCAAACCTCGAACCAGCCGCCGGTGGGTCCCGGCGAATCGGGTGGCGCCGCGGCATGAGCGCCACGGCCTATATCAACGCCCGCCTGATTGATCCGGCCAGCGGCCTTGATGCGCCCGGTGCTTTGTTGACGGAAGGCGGCCTGATCTCGGACCTGGGCGCGGGGCTATTCGATAATGGCCTGCCCGACGGAATCGAAGCGGTGGATTGCGCCGGCCGGGTGCTGTGCCCGGGCTTGATTGATATGCGCGTCTTTGTCGGCGAGCCAGGCGCTGAGCATAAGGAAACCCTGGCCTCGGCCTCGGCGGCGGCGGCGGCGGGTGGCGTCACCTGCATCATCGTGCAACCGAACACCGATCCGGTAATCGACGAGGTGGCGCTGGTCGAATACATCAAACGCCAGGCGCGGGACAAGGCGGTGGTGCGGATCCATCCCATGGCCGGGATCACCAAGGGGTTGTGCGGCGAAAAGATGGCCGAACTGGGCCTGTTGGCCGATGCCGACGCGGTCGCCTTCACAGATGCGGACCGGACCATCGCGGACGCCCAGATGATGCGCCGGGTGCTCAGCTATGCTTCGGCCTTTGATCTGTTGATCTGCCACTATCCGGAGGACCCGGCGCTGGCCGGCGACGGCGTCATGAACGAGGGCGAAGTGGCCATGCGCCTGGGACTGCCCGGCATCCCGACCCAGGCTGAAACCATCATGGTGGAGCGCGATATGCGGCTGGTGGAAATGACCGGCGGACGCTATCACGCCGCCTGTTTATCGACGGCCCCGGCGATCGAGGCGCTGGCCCAGGGTAAGGCGCGGGGGCTGCCGGTATCGGCGGCGGCGGCGGTACACAGCTTTGCCCTGAACGAGTCCGCCGTGGGAGAATACCGCACCTTTGCCAAGACCGCGCCGCCGTTGCGCGACGAGGCCGACCGGCAGGCCGTCGTCGCGGGCCTGGCGGACGGCACCATTGACGTGATCTGCTCCTGCCACGACCCGCAGGACGTGGAATCCAAGCGCTTGCCGTTCGAGCTGGCCGCGACCGGCATCATCGGCCTGGAAACCATGCTGCCCCTGGCCTTGGAGCTGTATCACAACGGCGCCATTGGCCTGTCCGATCTGCTGGCGAAAATGACCTGCCGCCCGGCGCAATTGCTGGACCTGCGCGGCGGAAAACTGGCGCCGGGCGCGCCCGCCGATCTGCTGATTTTCGATCCCGACAAACCCTGGCGCATTGACGAGGACGGCTTCCGCAGCAAGGCCAAGAATACCCCCTATCATGACCGACCCGTGCAAGGCCGGCCCTGGCGCACCATTGTCGGGGGAAAGGTGGTATACTCCGATCCTGATAGTGGGGATTAGAGAATGCCATCTCCATTGGGTGATTTTACATATATCTGGCCATATTGGGCCGCTGGCGTCGTGGGCTATCTGCTGGGTTCCATCCCCTTTGGCCTGGTGTTGACCCGTCTGGCCGGCCTGGGCGACGTGCGCGCCATCGGCTCGGGCAATATTGGCGCCACCAATGTGCTGCGCACCGGCAACAAGGGCCTGGCCGCCCTGACCCTGCTGCTGGACGGGGGCAAGGGAGCGGCGGCATATTTGTTGGGCGCCATGTATGGACCCGACATGGCGGTGCTGGCCGGGGGCGGTGCCTTCATCGGCCATCTGTTTCCCGTCTGGCTGCGCTTTCGCGGCGGCAAGGGCATGGCCACGTTTCTGGGCGTGCTGCTGGCGGCGAACTGGCTCGCCGGGGTGCTTTGCTGTCTGACCTGGTTGGCGGTCGCCGCCGTGTTGCGCTATTCCTCGCTGGCCACCCTGGTCGCTGCGTTGGCGGGGCCCGGTTATGCCTACTGGCTGGGTAATTGGCAGATCATGGAACTGGCTGCCTTTATGACTGTCCTCGTATTCATCCGCCATCATCAGAATATTCGTCGTTTGCTCGCCGGTACTGAATCCAGGATTGGAGCGAAAAAGTCGACATAGACCTGCCGGATTTCGTTACACTTCTCCGCTCGGAACGGACAGCGGAGTGAAATGCAGCATGGCTGATGGGGTGGATATTCAGGCAGGACGATTGAGCGGCGCGGCGCTGGCCAAAAATTTCGCCGACGTGCACCGCCCCCTGGACCGGGCCGGGGCGCTGGTGGAGGCAAACCGCTGTTACTTCTGTTACGACGCCCCCTGTATCGCGGCCTGCCCCACGGGCATCGACGTACCCGGCTTTATCCGCGCCATCGCCACCGGCAACGTGACCGGTGCCGCCATGACCATTTTGGAAGAGAATATTTTCGGCGGCAGCTGCGCCCGGGTCTGCCCCACGGACATTCTGTGCCAGGGCGCCTGCGTTCGAAATGGAGAAGGCGATCGGCCGATCGAGATCGGCCTGCTACAACGCCATGCCACCGATCATCTGAAGCCGGGCCGGCGCCATCCCTTCACCCGCTCGCCGGCCACGGGCCGGACGGCCGCGGTGGTCGGGGCCGGGCCCGCCGGACTGGCCTGCGCCCATGGCCTGGCCCGGCAGGGGCACGGGGTGATCGTGTTCGATGCCGGGGGTAAACCGGGCGGCCTGAACGAATATGGCATTGCGGCCTATAAACTGCCCGATGACTTCGCCCAGGAAGAGGTTTCCTTCATCACCGCGATCGGTGGCATTGAAATACATCCTGACCGGACCTTGGGCCGGGATCTGTCCCTGGCCCGGTTGCGCATGGATTTTGATGCGGTGTTCCTTGGTCTGGGCCAGGATGGGGTCCGCGCCCTCGACGTGACGGGGACGGATTTGGCCGGGGTGGATAACGCGGTCGACTATATCGCCGCCCTGCGGCAGGCCGATAATCTCGCCACCCTGCCTGTTGGCCGACGGGTGGTGGTGATCGGGGGCGGCAACACGGCCATCGATATTGCCGCGCAGACAAAGCGTCTGGGCGCCGATGATGTCACCATTTGCTATCGCCGGGGGCCCGCGCAGATGGGCGCGACGGATCACGAACAGCACTTCGCGCAAACCAACGGCGTGCGGATCAAGCACTGGCTGCGCCCGGTGCGCCTCGACGGCCGCGCAGGGGCCGTCACGGCGGCGGTATTCGCCAGCGTTGGGCAGGGTGACGGGGACAGCCTCGTGGATACGGGCGACGAACAAATAATTCCCTGCGACATGGTGTTCAAGGCGGTTGGCCAGACCTTCGTGCCTCTAACCGAAGACGGCCCGGAACTGGCCGCCGGCCGCATTACCGTGGGGCCGAACGGGCAAACCTCGCTGCCCGACGTCTGGGCCGGCGGGGATTGCGTGGCGGGCGAGGATTTAACCGTACAGGCGGTGCAGGACGGCAAGCTGGCGGCCCGCGCCATGGACCTGTTTTTGCAAAATTTGGAGGCTTAGGAGCATGGCTGATCTGCGTTGCGAATTTGCCGGCATCAAATCGCCGAACCCGTTCTGGCTGGCCTCGGCCCCGCCCACGGACAAGGCATATAACGTGGAACGCGCCTTCAAGGCCGGTTGGGGCGGCGTGGTATGGAAAACCCTGGGCGAGGATCCGCCCGTGGTCAACACCACCTCGCGCTATGGCGCCATCGCGGTCAACGGCCAGCGCATGGTGGGTTTCAACAACATAGAACTGATCACGGACCGCCCCCTGGACGTTAATCTCGCGGAGATCAAACAGATCAAACGTGACTGGCCCGACCGTGCCGTCCTGGTCTCGCTGATGGTGCCGTGCGAGGAAGCACCCTGGAAGAAAATTCTCGCGGCGGTGGAAGACACCGGCGCCGATGGCGTGGAACTGAACTTTGGCTGTCCCCATGGCATGTCCGAACGGGGCATGGGCTCCGCCGTTGGCCAGGTGCCGGAATATGTCGAGATGGTGACGCGCTGGTGCAAGGCCATGACGGCGATGCCGGTGTTCGTCAAACTAACCCCCAATGTCACCAATATCCTGGCCCCGGCGCGCGCCGCCAGGGCAGGCGGCGCGGATGCGGTGTCCTTGATCAACACGGTCAATTCCATCGTTTCGGTGGATCTGGACCGCATGGCGCCGAACCCAATGGTCGATGGCAAGGGCAGTCACGGGGGCTATTGCGGGCCGGCGGTGAAACCCATCGCCCTGCATCTGGTGGCCGAGATCGCCGCCGATCCGGAGTGTGCGGGCATGGCCGTCTCGGGCATTGGCGGCATCGAAACCTGGCGCGATGCGGCAGAGTTTATCTCGCTCGGCGCCCACAACGTCCAGGTTTGTACCGGGGTCATGCATTACGGCTTCAAAATTATCGACGATATGATCGGCGGTCTGAACAACTGGATGGATGACAAGTCCCATGAACGTCCGATGGACTTTCACGGCGCGGCCATTGCCAATCTGGTCGATTGGCAGGATTTGAACATCAACTATGAACTGCTGGCGCGGATTGATCAGGATAAATGCATCAAATGCGGTCTGTGCCATATCGCCTGTGAGGATACCGCCCACCAGGCTATTTCCGTGACCGGCCAGGGTGCCGCGCGGCGCTTCGATGTGATCGACCCCGAATGCGTCGGTTGCAATCTATGCGCCCATGTTTGCCCGGTGGAGGACTGCATCACCATGGTCCCGGTGGACAACGGCAAACCTTATCTGAACTGGGCCCAGGACCCACGGAACCCCCATGCAGGGGCAGGGTCGTAGGGCGGCCTTCTTTCGTTGCGCGCCCGGCGGGGGTTGGTTATGGTCCGCCCTCCGCGCCGAAGCCAGGGCGGCGGCGGAATGGAATTTTCTTGCATCAGGAGCACATTTGCATGGTCGAGGTGGGCGGTATCGCGGCGGATCGGTTGCGGCAGTTTATTGAGCGGATCGAGCGGCTGGAAGAGGAAAAGGCGGCCCTGGCCTCCGATGTGCGGGAGGTCTATGCCGAGGCCAAGGCCGTTGGCTTTGACCCCAAGGTCATGCGCCAGGTGGTCAGGCTGCGCAAGATGGACGCCGCCGATCAGCAGGAGATGGAAGCCCTGATCGACGTCTATAAACACGCCCTGGGAATGGAATAAGCTGGAATGGAATGAAACATGGCGCGTCAGATCAATTCCGTCGCTATTTGCGGCAGTGGCACCATGGGCGCGGGCATTGCCGCCCTGTGCGCCAACGCCGGTTTGCCGGTCCTGCTGATGGATATGCCGGCGCGCGAAGGCGAACGTAACGGCGTCGCCGCCGCCGTGGAAAACATGCAGGGCGGCCGCCAGCCGATGTTAAAGGACGCAGAGGCCCTGGCGCGCATCACGATCGGCAACTTCCAAGACGATATGGCCAAGATCGCCGGCTGCGACTGGATCGTGGAAGCCATCATTGAGGATCTGGCCATCAAGCGGGATTTCTTCGCCAAGGTGGAGGCGGCGCGCGGTGACGGCTCCATTGTGACCTCCAATACCTCCGGGATCATGCTGCGGGCTATCACCGAAGGGCTGCCGGAACGTCTGGGCCGGGATATCGCGGTGACCCATTTCTTCAATCCGGTTCTGGTCATGAAGCTGGTGGAGCTGATCCCCGGCGCCGGGACCGACGGCGAGGTGATGGATACCCTGGCCGAATTCCTGGGTGGCCTGGGAAAGGGCGTGGTTTTCGCCAAGGACACGGTGAACTTCATCGCCAACCGTATCGGTTGCTTCTGGCTTCTCAACGGCCTGAATCGGGCGCAAACCGCGCTCGATGAGGGCTGTTCCATGGAAGATATCGATGCCGCCCTGAGCAAGCCCCTGGGCGTGCCGCCGACGGGACTGTTCGGACTGCTGGATCTGATCGGATTGGACGTGATGGCCCTGGTGGCCGAAAATCTGCGGCAAAACCTGACCGAGAACGATGCCGGCCTGGCCCATGCCAAGTTTCCCAAGGTCCCACGGGAGATGCTGGAGCGCGGCCAGATCGGCCGCAAGGCGGGAGGCGGTTTCTACCGCATGGCCAAGTCCGACGACGGCGGGCGCACAAAGGAAACATTTGACCTGACCACGGGCGCGTGGCGTGCCAGCACGGCCGTGGAACTGCCCTACCATCTGCTCGACGCCGAGGGTTTGCTGTTTGACGAGGGGCCCCTGGGCGCCCTCGCCTGGGCCGTCATGGGCGGCACATTGTTGTATGTCGCCGATCTGATCCCGCAAATCAGCGACGATGTGGTCAACATCGACAACGCCATCCGCTGGGGCTTCGGCTGGCGAAAGGGTCCGTTCGAAATGCTCGACCACTTGGGCCCGGACCGCGTCATGGCCCGACTGGAAGCCCATGGTCGCCCCTTACCCAGGATGTTGCAGGTCCTGCGCCATGCCGGCGCGGCCGGTTTCTACCGTGACGACGGCGCCGAGTTCCTGGGCCTCGATGGCGCCTGGCATCCGGTTCCTTAAAGGCCCCCGCCAAAACGGGAGATGCCCGGTTCACGGCGCGGCGCTTCTCCAGAGTGCCGTGGGTGTTTCATCATAAATACTAAAGAATAGTCCCCGATTCGGCGATATTCGATCAAAGCCGGTTGGATCAACTTGCCCTCATTTCCCGTCCGCAGCCGCCGTCTATAAGGCATGCGCCGCAATCAACGAAAGCGGGGGCCATTTTGTTAACAAGTTAGTAATAGCATCCGGCGGTTATTAGCGGTTTGCGCTTGAAGCGGTCCGAGAACCTATAAGGAGGCTGGGTAATGGCGGGTGCCGCTCTGTCCGAGAAAAACCTAGCTCGAATACAGGACGCAAAAGACGCGCACGAAAAGTGGCTGAATGCGCCGGACACTGGCCGGCAGGCCGATTTTACCCGGCAGGATTTGTCGGAATGGGACTTTTCGGGCAACAGGCTCACGAAATCGATATTTGTCAGTGCGACCCTGGTGCAGACGAATTTCACCGAGGCAAACCTGTCGGAAGTGGATTTTTTTGCCGCCGATTTGTCCCGGGCCGATTTTCGCCGTGCCGACTTGCGAAAGACGAAATTCTGCGGTGCACGGCTGATCGGTGCGATTTTCGATCATGCCCATATGGAAGACACCGACTTTCGCGGCGGTCTCGTGATCTCCCGATCAAGCCAGAATGGGGTGCGCAGGGAAACGACTTGCCTGATGGATTGCGTCCTGGATTATGCCAATCTGGCGCGCGCCAATCTCTCGGGCGCAAACCTGCAGAATGCCCGATTCCTCGGCGCCGCCCTGCAGGACGCCAAGCTGTCTGGCGCGGACCTGTCCGGCACCGATTTCCAAGGCGCCGATCTAAGTGGCGCCAACCTATCGAACGCACAAATGAGCAGCACCATTTTCAAAGACGCAAACCTGTCCGGCGCAATACTGGAAGGTGCCCGGTTCCGGGATACCGTGTTCGAAAATACCAACCTTGAAGGCGCCAATCTTGATGCCATGGACCTACCCTTGGGCTGGGCCTCGGGGAAGGGGCGGAAAGCGGTGCTGGCGCTGCTTCAGGAACAGATCAACCGGGCGCTATCAAGCCATGATATCTGGCTAAAAACAAACGGGGCAAGCGGTGAACGGGCGGAATTCCTTGCCCAGGATCTGTCCGGCATCGATTTTTCAAACCGGGATCTGACGGGGGCCAAATTTCGAGGATCGATCTTGACGGGCGCCGACTTCCGCGCGGCGATCCTCGTAATGGCGAATTTCAGCGGTGCGAACCTTCGCAGTTCCAATTTCGAAGGCGCCGACCTGATCGGCGCGACTTTCGCCAATGCCGATTTGATTTCGGCGCGCCTAAAGGACGCGACATTCGGCCATATCGACGTGAAGGCCAGGAATGCCGGCGATCCGCCGCGGCGCATGCTGACGGATTTCAGAAAAGCGGACCTTCGGGGCGCCTTATTGCCGGAATTCGACCCCAGCCAATGCCGCTTGACCGGCGCGGTCATGGATTAAATCGTTATCAGACGATGTCGCCTGAAGGGGTGCTAGAATTTCACAATATCCTGATGGTGAGTTCCTGATCATCCATGGCCGTGCCTTGAAAGGCTTCAATAGACTCGTCTTCCAGGCCAATATGAATGACCTCGCCACTCGAAATTTCGAGATTGAACATGGCATTGTAGCATTGATGTTTCATGCCATGCTTGTCCACCACCAAGTATTTCTTGATGGTGAATTGGCTGTCCGAATTTCTGCTGCCGGTCAAATAGGCTTGCGCACCCGTGATCTTTCCGCCCGGCAGGGGAAACCCGACCAGATTTTCCATGGATAGCTGTCCCATGGCCATCAACGAGGGCGTATCAATCATGGCGCGGCCCAGCTGCTGGCCGAGATTGGTGCCGGAAATATCTCGGGAATGGGCGCCAACCAATAATTGCGAGGGCAGCGTCGCCGACATCATGCGCGCCAGTCCAATGGTCACGTCGCCAACGATATAATCACCGCCCCTGGCGTCATCCTCCATGGCGCCGTGATAGCCAAAATGGCTGCCAAAATTGACGCAGCACCGTAGCGGCGGAAACCCCGTGGTCAAATCTGATTTCCGCGTGCCGTAATAATAGGCCAGGGTCAGCATGGTGGACAGATACAGCGCGATATCCGCTTCCACCCCCTCCACCTCGTTCCAGACATAAATGCCGTCGCCCGTGGTCGATTTGGAGACGTGAATGCGATGGCCGAGGCCCCGGCACCGATGCGCCGCAAGGTTTATGAAATAGGACAGCATTCGGATCAGCGCAAACTGTTCCAGCGCCGTGTGTTTGGAAAACTCGACGATGTCGTATAGCGCGACGGCACGGCAGGGCGACCATTGCACCACATAGGGCGCGATCAACCCCTCCACATAATCAAAAAACTCCTGCTGGGCCGGCACCTGAAAGGGCAGCTTAACTTCCGTGACGATGCATCCCGCACTGTCCAGAGCTTCGACTTCCTTATCTCTGATGCGGTGGCCATCCGCGGATATCCGCTCCGAAAGCAGCGCCACCCGGTTCGCAATGGAGTAGATGGGGATCTGATACAGTTGAACGCCGAAAGGCAGCAGCCGCCAGGCGACAATGACGTTGGCGCCCAGATTATTTGCGGCCCGCAACTCTGCAGTGAATTTCCGCTTTTGGTCTTCGCTAAGCATCTACCGCATCCAAATCGCCCGGTTTGCCGATCCCGGCCGGATACCAACACAATCATCCTAATATTGGATTTATATATTTACAGTGATGTATAGGTGGTGGCGTGGACGGCCCCTGCAATCCGGTGCCAGAACACATCAGTTTCCGTTATGTTCAAATCTCAAAATATAGAACAATTGAATTAGCTATCTGGATCGCCGGCGCGGTCCTTTGCGGTTTCCATTTGACCCAGTGTTGGGGATTTATTTGTTCAGAAAATGCAGAGGCAGGCCGGGGCGGGGCCAGTCCATGGCGACCAGCCGGCCGGTGCCCGACAGGGTGATATAAGCGGTTTTCAGATCCGGGCCGCCGAAACAGATGTTGGTGGTCATGATGTCGGGCATGGGAATGAACTCAACAATCCCGCCCCCCGGCGCGGCAACGGTGATGCCCCCGGCCATCAGGGTGGCGACACAAATGTTGCCGTTGGCTTCCAGGGCCAGGGAATCGAAACGCACATTGCCCTCGGGCGCCATTACCAGATCGCCCCATTCGATGGCCGGCCAGGTTTGCCGTGACAATTGCCCTTCCCCAACGATGTCCCAGGCGACCAGCCGTCCGGCATCGGTCTCGGCGGCATAAACCCGTTTGTCGTCCGGTGACAGGCCGATGCCGTTCGGCTTGGCCAGGGGGTGCATGGCCTCGACAATCAGGCTGCCATCGGATCGCGCGTAGTAAACGGCGCCGTGAACCAATTCCCGTTCCCACGCCTTGCCCAGGTCGGTGAACCAGAAATTACCCCGGCTGTCGAAGACGATGTCGTTCGGCCCACTCAAGGGGCGGCCGTTGCATTCGCTGTACAAAACCTCGACCGCGCCGGTTTCCAGATCCACCCGTTCGATGCGTCCGCCGGCATAGTCGTCCGCCGGCGCGATTGGATGGTTCAGGCCGTCGTCCACGCCCCAGTTAAAGCCGCCGTTGTTGCAAATATAGACCTTGCCGTCGGGGCCCAGGGCGGCCCCGTTTGGGCCCCCGCCGGTTTTGGTGATGATCTCCTGGCGGCCGTCCGGGTGCACCCGGGTCAGGGTCTGGCGTTCGATCTCCACCAGAATGACGCTGCCGTCGGGCATGGCGATGGGGCCTTCGGGAAATTGCAGGCCGTCGGTGATTTCTCTCAACTCGGTCATGTCAGCGCCATCCACTCACGGTTATTTCAGCGGCGAGAACGGCGCCGGCAGCAACAGCATGTTGTGCATTTCTTCCAGGTATTGTCCGCCTTCCTTCAGGAACGCCTGCCAGTCGGGATCGGCGGCGCAGCTGGCTCTCGCCTGAGCGCGGTGGGCCAGATCGTCATAGACCCACATGTGGGAAACTTCGTTCGGGTTTTCCGCCTCCGTATGCCATAGGCAGACGTTTGGGGAATGACGCTCGCGCACCGGCATGATCTCTGAAAAGGTCTTGGTCCAGGGCACGGCCTTGCCGACCCGGGTTTGGTAATAGCGGTATTCATAAATATTGCCGCTGCCGCTGGGCACTTTCAGGGGCAGGCGCGGGTGCATCAAGCGGATTTCCTGGCGCCGGATCAACGGCTGCACGTGGGCCACATATTCGCTGGCCCAGTCGGGATTTTGCGCCAGCCCGGCGCGGGCCTCGGCCCGGGAGTTAAGATCGTCATAAGACCAAAGATGCAGGACCTGATTCAGAGGGCCGAACTCGCTAAACCAATAGCCTTCCATCTTGCCGTAATCGTTGCCCCGGATCTCGACGGCCCGTTCTTCGGCCAGTTTCAGGAATTCCGGCACCTTGCCGGGCCATAAGGTATAACTTCTCAATTCATGTATCATGATGATCTTCCTCCCATTCCGGTTCAATTCTGCCAACAGACTACCTATAAAACAACCGCCCGCGAAACCTACGAACAAATCCATGATACAGGTCACCGCCAGCATCTCATTGTGCGAGGACGAGATAGAAGAGCGTTTCATCCGCGCGCCGGGTCCGGGCGGGCAAAATGTGAACAAGGTCGCGACGGCGGTGCAACTGCGCTTTGACGCCGCCAACAGCCCGGCCCTGTCGCCGGCCCTGTTGCGCCGGCTGGCGTTGCTCGCCGGCAGCCGCATGACCCAGGCGGGCACCATCGTGCTGACCGCCAGCCGGTTTCGCAGCCAGGAGCGCAACCGCCAGGACGCTTTGGCGCGTTTGCTGGATTTGATCCGCGCCGCCGCCACCCCGCCGAAACGCCGCCGGCCCACGAAACCAAGCCCGGGTGCGAGGCGGCGCCGGCTGGAGGGCAAGCGCAAACGCAGCACCGTGAAAAAAACCCGTGGCGCCGTTACATCGCACGATTAAAGGAGCAGCCAAATGCGTTTCGAGAATAAGGCGGTCATCGTAACCGGCGGCTCGTCGGGGATTGGCCGGGCGATTTGTCAGACCTTGGCGGGGGAAGGCGCCTCGGTCACCGTCTTCGACCGCACCGAGGAGGTGCGCGAAGGCGGCCGGCCCACGGTGGTGGAGATTATCAAGGCCGGCGGCCAGGCCGACTTCGTGCAAGGCGATGTGACATCGTGGGATGATTTGGACCGGGTGGTCAGCGGCGTGGCCGCGCGCCATGGCCGCCTGGACGTGCTGATCAACAATGCCGCCACATCCGTGGGCAAAGCCTTGTTGGAAACCTCGGAAGCGGAATGGGATCACGTTCTGGCGGTCAACGCAAAGGGGGTGTTTCTGGGTTGCAAGCGGGCTGTACAACAAATGATAAATCAACAGGTGCGGGCCGAGGCGCGGGGCCGTATCGTCAATATTTCGTCCCAACACGGGATGATTTCCTCTCCCGGCGATATCGCTTACGGCACCGGCAAGGCGGCGGTGGTTTATCTGACCCGGCAGATCGCCGCCGACTATGGCGCCCAACAGATCATCTGCAATGCCGTGGCACCGGGCAAGATCGTCACCGGTAAAAGTGGCCGAGCCAACGATCCCGAATTGATCGACTATTCAGAGCGCCGTACGCCCCTACCGCGCCTGGGACGGCCCGATGACGTGGCCAGCGCGGTGGCCTTCCTGGCCAGCGACGAGGCGCGCTATATTACTGGAGAAAACCTTATGGTGGACGGCGGCTGGATGGCGGCATGAGCGGTAAACTGATCTATCATTGTTGCCCCGCCGCCGCCTGGGCCGCGGCCCAGGCCAGGGGCGCCTACAGCGGTTCGCCCGATGACCGGCGCGATGGCTTTATCCACTTATCCAGCCATGCCCAGGTTCGCGCCTCCACGGCCAAGCACCGGGCGGGGCAGACGGGCCTGATCCTGCTGGCGGTATCGGCCGACAAGCTGGGCCCGGCATTAAAGTGGGAGCCGTCCCGTGGCGGGCAGCTTTTCCCGCATCTTTACGGCGATTTACCCGTGGACGCGGTGGTCGAGGCCATGGACCTGCCCCTGGGGGCCGATGGCGAACACCAATTCCCCGATGGATATCCAAAATAGCCCGGAACGGCTCTAATCCTTGTAGTCGGGCTGTTCGCGGTCCAGCGTCCGCTTCAGGGCCTCGAAGTGATGCTCGGCGTTGGGCCGGCCATAATAGGACGGAGACTCCTTAAATTGGGCGATGGTTTTGTCGATCACCTCCCGAGACAGCACGTTCAGGGGCCGTCCGGTCCACATGGCGTACATTTGCACCTGCGCGACCCGTTCCAGGTAGTACATCCGGTCATAGGCCGCCGCCACCGTACGGCCGATGGTGACGGCGCCATGATTGGCCATCAACAGGATGCTCTTATCGCCGATGGCGCCCAGCAGACGTTCCCCCTCGGCCGGATCGAAGGCCGGGCCGGTATACTCGTCGTCATAGGCGGTCTGCATGGCAACGCCCAGTTCGGTCTGGCCAATGGGCAGAATGCGTTGATCCTTCAGCCGCGTCAGGGCGGTGGCAAAGGGCATGTGCGTGTGCAGGACACAAGCCGCGTCCTCCGACAACCGGTGCATGGGCGCATGGATGCAATAGCCCGAACGTTCAATTTCCCCTTCGCCCTTAATCAAGCTGCCGTCATAGCCCACCTCCATGAAGGTGCTGGCGGAAACTTCCGACCAGTGCAGGCCAAAGGGTATCTGATAATAGCGGTCGTCCGTGTTCGGCACGGCAAGAGTGAAATGATTGAAAATGCCTTCGTGCAGGCCATGTAACACGGCCAGCCGGTGCGCCGCCGCCAGATCGACCCGGGCCTGCCATTGCGCCGGATCGCCCTGGATGTCTTTCGACTTCAACGTTGATACATTCATAATAATTTTCCCTATTTAATCCCCGTGCGCGCGGCCAGGACGGTCCGCCAAAGAGGCCGCCGCCCATGATGGCGTCCCTGCCAGACTATGCCACTTGGCGGGATGGCTGGTCCAGCGGCAATAAATGCAGTTCCTTCGATGCCCCGCTTGGAACTGATGCCAACCGGCGCTGATAGGTCCCTATCAGCGCCGGTTGGTATGAATAGCCCGGAACGGCTCTACAAGGTGCTGGCGTCAAATGCCACCGATCCGCCACCCTGCGAGGTGGGCGGCGCAGCCTCCGGCAACTTCAAAACCGAAGCAGCTTAACTTGAATTCGCGGATTTGCGCGTTGGCCGCTGGCCAGCCGCAAAGAGATGAAGCCGGGTTGAAATTTCGTAAACGCTATTCTTGCGATTGACCGCCCCCCCCGAATTCATGCGACCATTTTCAAGTCAATTTCGTGAAGACAAAGTCAGCTCGGCTCGTCCGGATCGTATCATCAGGGGCCGGTCTCTCATACAGACGGGAGCAAGGCCATGCCTATGAAGTTCGTCTTAGTGAGTTTTGTTGCTGGTGTCGTAGGGTCCTTTTCCGTAGTTCCGGGAGCAGGCGCCGCGACGCAGCCCCTGGCGTTGATGTCGACCCAGGGCGAGGTCCAATTAGCCTGTAGCGGCGAGCAATGCGCTGCTACATTCAGCAGTTATTGTCTGTTGAATGAACGCCGTTCACCGCCTGCCGGGACGGCTTACCGACTGGCCGGCGCCGAGGGCATTCGTGTCATGGGCAGGGACCGGCGGGGCCTGGAAGTAAGTCTGGATCCCGCGCGTGTACTTAAAATGACCGCGCTTCGCACGCAAGTCGCGGTGTGCATTTCCATTGCCAAAAGCCATCTTACAAAACTAGGTCTTAGCCAGGTTAGCGTCGTCGTTGGTGAACTGGTCACGCTTTTGCCTGTAGCCGAGGCCGGGGACGAAAATCCCTTAAGCGAGGCCGAAATTGCCCTCGCTACGGGACCTCTGCGCCAGGCCGGCCGCAGCATTATCGATAGAGTAGCGGGCCGTGGTGAGGCGGTGCGTTGGTTATCGGCTTTGGGAAACTCGCTGCCGCGGGATCTTGCCGACGAGACCCTGGTGCGCGAACGGGTGGTGCAAGAGGCTGTCGCGGGACCAGCAATGGCGGCGATGTCCGAGGAGGCTCAGGGCCTTGCCCGCGGTGTCGTGGCGGGCTGCAATCTGGATGTCAGCTTGCAGATTTATCCGAGCCTTCGCCTGTGTGTGGAATCGGCGCACGACGCTCAACTTTGGAACCTGAATGCCGATTATTGGCAGGCAGTAAACACGGGGAGCTGACGACGAAGACGGAAAGCATAATTTTTTTTCAGAAGAGAGAGCAAAGAGGGAGGTCAAAAATGTTTAAGGAACTCGATCAACTAAAGAGCGACAAAACCAAGAAATCACCCAGCCGACGGAAATTCCTGCAGGACGCGGCCCTTGCGACCGGCGGCCTGGCGGGCATACTGGCCAGCGGTATCGCACCGGCGACGGCGCAGACACGCGAGCTGAAAATGCTCGTGAACTCGCATTTCGTGCCGGCATCGGATGAGGAGTTGAAGAGGCAGCTTGCGGAATTCGGCAAGGCGGCCGGTGTCAAGACACGTCTGGACCGTGTCGCCCATTTGCAGTTGCCGGCGGTACTTGCGGGTGAAGTGCAGGGGCAAAAGGGGCATGATCTGGTTGCCGTTGGCAACTCCAACCCGCATCTCTATTCCAAGCATCTGGAAAATCTCGACGACCTTTATGGAAAAATTGGCAATGCCGGCGGCGGCTGGACCACCAAGGGAGTGGGCATGGGCAATGATGGCCATGTCAAAGCCATTCCATGGTTCTTCATTTCGTTCCCCTTGGCGCTGCGCACGGATCTGATTGCCGAAATTGGCGAGAACCTGCCCGATACCTGGGATGATGTGCATCGCATCGGCACCAAGCTGAAGAAAAAAGGCCATCCGCTCGGCATCCAGCTTGCCCACTCGGTCGATTCGAACATGATCCTGCGCGGTATCATGTGGTCCTATGGCGCCAAGACGGTGGAAGGGGACAGCAAGACCGTTGCCGTCAACTCGAAAGAGACGATAGAAGCCTTCAAGTTCATTTCGGCGCTGTTTAATGATGCCATGACCGACGAAGTCCTGGCCTGGGATGACCGCAACAACAACGTCTGTCTGAACTCCGGCAAGTGCAGCATGATCCTGAACCCGATCAGTGCCTACCGTTCGGCGGTCAAGGCCAAGACGATGGTCCCCGGTACCGATCGGCTGGTGCATCAATCGATCACTCACATCATGCCGCCCAAGGGACCGGCAGGCCGCCATATGGCCGCGTCTTTCGCCAACGCTGGCGTTTGGAAGTTCGCCAAGGAAAAGGAATTGGCCAAGGAGTTTCTTGCCTTCCATTTCTCCAAGGAGAACTCGAACAAGCATTTGGAGGCCAGCAAGGGCTATAACCAGCCGGTGCTCGCCGGAAACGCGCTGCATCCTCTCTACGCGTCCAATTCCAAGTACTATTTCGCGCCGTTTATCGGCTGGTACACACATGCCATTGGCTGGCCTGGCGTGCCGACCGCGGCCGTGCAGACGGTCGTTGATCAGTACCTGCTGCCCGATGCCGCGGCGTCCGTGGCTGTTGGCAAGGCCACGGCTGAAGACGCAGTCAAGAAATTGGAAAAGCAAATGACGCGGATTTACAAGCGGGCTGCCAAGCGGGAGGGGTAGCCGGCGTGCTGGATACCAATAAGGAGACTTGGCTAATCGACCATCCTCGGGTGATTGACTAGCCATGGTAAGCGTACCTAATGTCGAGCGGGCGGTGATAGTGTCACCGCCCGCCACACTCCGTTTGCGGCTGAAGAAGCGCGTCGGCCCGGATATTGACGGCTACGGTTTCCTGCTGCCCGCGATCATCGTCATGATTTCGCTGGTGCTTTATCCCTTCTGCCTGGCGGTCTGGTTCAGCGTCTCGGACGCCTTTGTCGGCGAGCCGGCATCGTTTGTCGGTCTGGAGAATTTTATCTATATCCTGACCGAAGACGACATCTTTCTTATGACAATATGGAACACCTTGCTGTTCGCCTTTTGGTCGGTCTTTTTCAAGGTCGTGCTGGGTCTCACCTGTGCGCTCCTTTTACAGCGTATTCTGAAGTTAAAGCGCTTCTTTCGCGGCTCCGTATTGCTGCCGTTCGTGGCGCCGACAGCGCTCTCCACACTGGGTTGGTGGCTGATCCTGGACCCGACCTACAGCCACATCAACTGGATTCTGGAGAACTTCTGGCCGATTTCCATACTTGGCCTCGGACCCTATAATTTCCTCGGCAATCCGACCCTGGCCATGGCTTCGGTGATCTTCGTCAATATCTGGCGCGGCATTCCGTTTTTTATTATCACCATCCTGGCCGGACTGATGTCGATCCCGGAGCATCTTTACGATGCCGCCGAGATCGACGGGGCCTCGACCTGGAGGAAGTTCTACTCCATCACGCTGCCGTTGTTGCGGCCGGTACTGGCCATCATCATCCTGTTCTCGACGATCTTCACGCTGGGTGAATTCAACATCATCTATGTGCTGACCAGGGGCGGTCCGATGAACTCGACGCACCTGTTCTCCACCTACTCCTTCACCTACGGCATCCTCAATCACGAGATCGCGCTGGGCGCGGCCGTCGCGCTGTTCCTGTTCCCGATTTTGGTGTTCATCGTGATCTTTTTGCTGCGGATGGTGAGAAGGGATACCTCACATGAGCTCTAGTACGACAACGTTAACCGGCAGCAGTGGCCGGGAAGTGGCCATCAACAGGGTCCCGATCTGGCGGCGGCGCAAAGCGGCGGCAAACTATGTTGCGCTGCTGCCTTATGTATTCTTCGCGCTGTTTCCCTTCTACATCATGTTCATCACCTCGATAAAGACGGATCAGGAGATCAACAACCTGGGCAACTCGCCATTCTGGGCCACCGGCATCGCCACCGAGCACTATATCTACCTGGCCACCAACACCTCCTTTTTCAATCACTGGTTCGTGAACACCTTGATCGTCACGGTGGCTGTGACCATCATCTCGGTCTCGATCGGGACACTCGCCGCCTATGCCCTGGCGCGTCTCCGTTTTCGCGGCGTGGAAATATTCGGCGTTGCCGTCTTCATCACCTATCTGATACCGCAGACGCTGCTGTTTATTCCGTTGATCGATGTCATCAACACCATCGACGACTATGTTCCGATCCGCGATACCTATTGGTCCTTAATCCTGACCTATCCCACCTTTCTGATCCCCTTCGTGACCTGGCTGCTGATGGGTTATTTCAAGACCATCCCGGTGGAGGTAGAGGAATGCGCCTATCTCGACGGCTGCTCGCGGCTTGGCGCTCTGTGGCGGGTGGTACTGCCCATGGCGATCCCGGGTATTATGTGCGCGATCTTGTTTTCCATCACGCTCAGTTGGAACGAACTGCTTTATTCCCTGGTGTTTATTCAGGACGAGACCGCGAAGACCATTTCCGTCGGTGTGATAACCGAACTGATCCGCGGTGACATTTACTATTGGGGTTCATTGATGGCGGCCTGCTTTATTGGCGCGCTACCGATCATCATAATCTATGGTTTCTTCCTTGCCTATCCGGTTATCACCCACACTGTCGGTAACATGTGATCTGTCCGGTTTATGTACCAAATGATCTGTCCGGATTTAGAAGGTCTCCATAGGGAGGACTTCGATGCGGCGGACAGAACAAGTACAGGGACTGAGATTGATGAAGTTCGAGGAGATTTACG
>JAKZRK010000018.1:0-25917 GCA_047518225.1 Alphaproteobacteria bacterium
GCTTATTGCGCCAGCTGGAGCCGTTCTGGTCGCTCAGATGGTCCTCATCGTCTCGGAGGATGGCGAAACCGCCTTCGTCGCGTTATGTTTCGCCGTCGAGTGAAACCCGGTCAATAGCGCCTTTTTCAACGGGCTGGTAAGGCAAAACGATGGGGGCCGCACCGGACTGGCGCGGCCCCCAATACACAACGGTATTAAGAGTGCTTGGATGACCGGCTTTAGAAGCCCATGTCGCCCATGCCGCCCATTCCACCCATGCCACCCATGTCGGGCATGGCCGGGGCGCCGCCACCGGCGGCCTTCTTGGCCGGCTTGTCGGCGACCATGGCCTCGGTAGTGATTAGCAGGCCGGCGACCGAGGCCGCGTCCTGCAAGGCAATACGCACCACCTTGGCCGGATCGACGATACCGTCCTTGATCATATCCGCATACTTTTCAGTCTGCGCGTTGAAGCCCCAGTTGGTGTCCTTGCTCTCCATCAACTTGGAAGCGACCACGGCGCCATCCAAGCCCGCGTTCTCGGCGATTTGCCGGACCGGAGTCTGCAGGGCACGGCGAACGATTTCGACACCCGCCTGTTGGTCGTGGTTTTTGAGCTTCAACTTGTCCAGGGCGCGGCCGGCATAGAGCAGGGCAGCCCCGCCACCGGGCACGATGCCTTCTTCAACCGCGGCCCGAGTCGAGTTCAAGGCGTCGTCGACGCGATCCTTGCGCTCCTTCACCTCGACCTCGGTCGCGCCGCCAACCTTGATGACGGCAACGCCGCCCGCCAGTTTGGCCAGACGCTCCTGCAGTTTTTCCTTGTCGTATTCCGAGGAGGTATCGTCCGCCTGGGCCCGGATTTGGGTACAGCGCGCCGCAATATCGGCTTTCTTGCCGGCACCGCTGACAATGGTGGTGTCATCCTTGGTCATGGAAACCCGCTTGGCGGTGCCCAGCATGTCCAGGGTGACGCCTTCCAGCTTGATGCCCAGATCTTCCGAGATCACCTGGCCACCGGTCAAAATAGCGATGTCTTCCAACATTGCCTTCCGGCGGTCTCCGAAGCCCGGCGCCTTGACGGCGGCGACCTTCAGGCCGCCGCGCAGCTTGTTGACCACCAGGGTGGCCAGGGCCTCGCCTTCCACGTCCTCGGCGATAATCAACAGCGGCCGGCCCGATTGCATTACGGCTTCCAGGATCGGCAGCATGGACTGCAACGAGGTAAGCTTGGATTCGTGCAACAGGATGTAGGGGTTTTCCTGTTCGGAAATCATTTTTTCGGCATTGGTGATGAAATAGGGCGACAGATAACCGCGGTCGAACTGCATACCTTCAACAATATCCAATTCGGTATCCAGGCTTTGCGCCTCTTCCACCGTGATGACGCCTTCATTGCCGACCTTTTCCATGGCCGTGGCAATCATCTCGCCGACCTCGAATTCGCCGTTGGCGGAAATGGCGCCAACCTGGGCCACTTCCTTGCGTCCGGAAATCCTCTTGGCGCTCTTTTCCAGGGCTGCGACCACCGCGGTGACGGCCAGGTCGACGCCCCGGCGCAGATCCATGGGGTTCATGCCGGCAGCCACCGACTTCGCGCCTTCGCGCACGATGGAATGGGCCAGCACGGTGGCGGTGGTGGTGCCGTCGCCGGCGACTTCGTTGGTCCTGGAAGCGACTTCCCGAAGCATTTGCACACCCATGTTCTCGAACTTGTCTTTCAGCTCGATTTCCTTGGCCACGGTGACGCCGTCCTTGGTGACGCGCGGGGCGCCGAAGGACTTGTCCAGCACCACGTTGCGGCCCTTGGGACCCAAGGTCACCTTGACTGCATTAGACAGGATATCAATCCCGCGCAGCATCCGGTCACGGGCCTCCGTATCGAATATAATTTCTTTGGCAGCCATGCTTATTGGCCTCCTTCTATCTTGATGTCAGGCAAAGGGAAATAGGAAAAAAGGCATCCGTTAAGCTGCTTTTTTGCTCTTTTTCGCCTTCGTTGCCGGCTTGTCTTCAAGCACGGCCATGATGTCGGATTCGTTCATGATCAATAGTTCCTGGCCATCCAGGGTGACCTCGGTTCCGGACCATTTGCCGAACAGCACCCGGTCGCCGGTTTGAACCGCGGGGGCCACCCGTTCGCCAGTTTCATCGCGGGCGCCAGGGCCGACGCCCATGACAATGCCCTGCATTGGTTTTTCTTGCGCCGTGTCGGGAATAATAATGCCACCGGCGGTTTTGCTGTCTTCATCGGCGCGCTTGATCAGCACGCGGTCGTTCAGCGGACGAAGCTTCATGTTGTTCTCACAGTCGCTGTAGGTTTCATGGAAAGGTTTTTCGTAATCGGGTTTTCGTAATCGGGTTTCAGCCAAAATCAGCCGCCCAGGTCGCTTGCTAGCACTCTATTGAGGCGAGTGCCAGTGATTTAGGCGCCCCGCCGCCCGACTTCAAGTGTTTACTTTCCCCCGGTCCCGGCGAAAATTGTTAGCCACTCCGCAAGGTGAGTGCCAAGCCATTGAATTTGCACGTCTTTCAATCATTTGTTAAGATCAATAGGGAAACATGGCCAGAACCGGGGAGGTGGTTGGATGATCGTGAAAGGAACGGCATTATGGCCACGTTAAAAACGCAATTGGACGGTTATCGGTTGACGACGGCCGAAATCACCTGTCGGCTGCCCGACTGGCCCACATTGTTGCAGACCTATCTGTGGCAGGAATACGATCTGGCCCCGCGCTTTCCGCGCCTGCGGGATTTTCTGGATTTTTGGGAACAGAACCTGGATGGGCCGGTGCATTCCGTCCGCGTTGCCTCGGCCCGCCTGGTCACGCCATCGCAATTCCGCCATCTGGAGGCCGACAAGATATTGCATTGAGGCTTTCCGCCGGCTTTTCAGGGTCTCCCGATTAGGGCACACTGTGCGCCAATCGTAATTCGAGGAGGCCCGCCGTGCCGAAATTGGAATGCTTCTTTGATTGTTCCAGCCCCTGGACCTATTTGGGCTTTCATAACATCCAGCCCTTGGCGGCGGAAACGGGGGCGGAGATCATCTGGCGGCCGATCCTGGTCGGCGGCCTGTTCAACACCATCAATCCATCGGTCTATCACAGCCGGGATTTCCCGGTGCCCGCAAAACAAGCCTATATGCACAAGGATCTGCAGGACTGGGCCCGCCTGGCCGGCATCAAAATTTCCTGGCCTATGACGATTTTCCCCATCAACAGCGTCAAGGCCATGCGCGGCTGTATCGCCGCCAACCGCCAGGGCAAGCTGGTGCCCTACGCCCAGGGCGTGTTCGAGGCGTATTGGGGCGATGACCGGGACATTACCCGGGATGCCGTTTTAGCGGAGATCGCCGCGGCCGCCGGCCTGAACCCGGACGACATCGCCAGGGCAATGGCCACGGACGAGATCAAGGGGGAACTGCGGCAAAACACCGAGGCGCTGGCCCAACGGGGTGGCTTTGGCACGCCGACATTTTTTGTCGATGGCGATGATATGTACTTCGGCAACGACCGCATGCCTTTGCTCCGGGCCGCCCTGACAGCATAAGCGGCGGGATGTATAGTGGGCCGACCGGTGAAACATTGGATGGACGCGTAACTCATGACAGCGGATATAATCGACGGCAAGGCCTTCGCGGCCGGATTGCAGGAAACCGTCGCCCGGCAAACCGCCCAGTTGCAGGCGCGCCATGGCCTGGTGCCCGGGCTGACCGTGGTCATCGTCGGCGAAGACCCCGCCAGCCAGATCTATGTCCGCAACAAGGGCAGGATCGCGGCCGAGATGGGATTTCTTTCCGATACCATCCGGCTGGCGGCGGATACCGGCCAGGACCGCCTGCTCGGCGTGATCGCCGGCCTGAACGGGGACCCCGCGGTGCATGGCATTCTGGTGCAACTGCCCCTTCCCGGACAAATTGACGAGGCCGCGATCATCCTGGCCATAGATCCCAACAAGGATGTGGATGGCCTGCACCCCATCAACGCCGGCCGCCTGGCCAGCGGCCAGAATGCCATGGTGCCCTGCACCCCCCTGGGCTGTTCCATGTTGCTGGCGGACCGTTTCGGCCCCGGCGGCATGGTGGGGCTGGGGGCGGTGATGGTGGGACGATCCAACCTGGTGGGCAAGCCCATGGCGCAATTGCTGTTGGCGGAACATTGCACGGTCACCATCGCCCATTCCCGGACCAGGGATTTGCCCGGGATTTGCCGCCAGGCCGATATTCTGGTCGCCGCCGTGGGCCGGCCGGAAATGCTGGGCGCCGATTGCATCAAGCCCGGCGCGGTGGTGATCGATGTGGGCATGAACCGGATCGACGCCGGGGACGGCAAGACCCGGCTGGCGGGCGATGTGGATTTCCAGGCGGCGAAGGAGATCGCCGCCGCCATCACCCCGGTACCGGGTGGCGTGGGGCCCATGACCATCGCCTGTCTGATGGTCAATACCGTCACGGCGGCCTGTTGGGCGGGCGGCATTGACGCCGCCTGGTCGAGGTAAGCCCGCGGAATAATTGGATTGGAGGCGCGTGATGCGGTTAAGGCAGTTTGTTTTCGTGGCCGAGGATTTGAAATCGGCGGTGGTCGATATTGGCGCCACCCTGGGCCTGGCGGTCTGCCACAACGACCCCAACGTGGGCGCCTTTGGCCTGCAAAACGCCCTGTTGCCCATTGGCGGTGATCTGATCGAGGTTGTCGCCCCTATTCAAGAGGGCACCACGGCGGGGCGCTATCTGGAACGCCGCCAGGGCAACGGCGGCTATATGCTGATCATGGAATGCGGCGATGCCCTGGCCGAGCGTGAGCGGATTTCCGCCCTCGGCGTCCGCGATATCTGGCGCCATGACGCCGACGATTGCCACGCCACCCATTTTCACCCCGCCGATGTGCCGGGCGCCATTCTATCCATTGACGACATGGGCCCCGAGGGCGACCCCGCGGGCGAACTGCCGCGCTGGAAATGGGCCGGACCCAATTGGCGGGAATTCGTCCAGACCCACGCGACGAAGGCCCTGACCGGGGTCGAAATTCAGTCCGATAACCCCGATGCCACGGCCAAACGCTGGGCCGAGGTGCTGGACCGGCCCCTGGACAGCGTCGTTGGCATGCCGGCGGTCAAGCTGGACAATGCCCATATACGTTTCGCCCCCGATACGGATGGCCGTGGCGTTGGCATCGGCGCCATGGATATCCTGCCCGCCGACCGGGACAATATTCTGGCCATGGCCGAGAAACGGGGCCTGCGGCGATCGGACGACCAAATCATGCTGTGCGGCGTACGGGTCAACCTGGTTTAGCGATGCCCGAGCAGGACGGACAAAGGGTCGAACAACGCCTGGCCGCGTTATTTGAACATCTTGGCCTGGAGCGGGTGCATTTCGGGGTCCAGAACAGCGCCGAACTGGACCCCATCATCGCCGGGCAGCCGGAACGTATCGCCTCGCTGACCATGGCCGGTCCCAATCGCCTGCAAGCGGCCGCCGTTTTGCCGATCGCGGACCGGTTGTTGGTGATGTATGGCGACGGCGGCGCGGGCGCCGATGCGGCGGGGGTGGCCCTGCCGGCCTTGCCAGGCGCCCAGGCCCATTGTTTCAAGGATTATAACGTCCTGACCTGGACCGACGTGGTCAGCGACCGATGTGAGGAAATCCTGCCTGTTTGGCTCGACTTCCTGGACCGGGCCGAGGCACGGGTGCCGGCCAGCCGGATCGGGAAGGCTCCCGGTGCCGGCGAGGCCGCCGGCATCAGCTATCGCGGGCACGGCGGCGGGCCGGTGCTGATGTTATGCCCCATGCTGCTGGCCGCCTCCCAATGGGACCCGATCATCGCGGGCCTGGCGGAACATTTCTGCGTCATTGCCCTGGGCGGGCGCCATCTGGGCGGCGTCGCCTTTATCGATGGCCGGGGCCGGGACGCCGGTTATCTACGGGGCGTGCGCAGCCATATTGACGCGATCGAAATCCAGCCGGGCCAGACGGTGCTGGACGTGGGCTGCGGTCCCGGCTCTCTGGACCGCTGGCTGGCCCGCTATACCGACGGCGCCAATCCGATCACGGGAGTGGACGTGAACGGCTATTTCCTGCGCGAGGCCGCCGCCATGGCGGCGGCGGAGGGGCTGGAGGATATCATCAGCTTTGCGCCCGGCAATGCCGAGGATCTGCCGTTCCCCGATGGCGCCTTCGACGTGGTGATGTCCCATACGGTGATGGAGGAATGCGACGCCGATCTGATGCTGGCCGAAATGATCCGGGTCGCCAAACCGGGGGGCAAGGTGGCGGTCATGGTCCGCGCGGTGGATATGCGCAGCCTGTGGAACCTGCCCCTGTCGGCGGCGATCAAGGACAAGGTGGAGGCGCCGGTGCCCTCGGTGGGCGAAAAGGGCTGCGCCGATGCCTCGCTGTACCGCCGTTTCGGGCAAAGCGGCCTGACCGATTTGCGGCTGTTTCCCACCACCATGACCGTGCGCGACCCGGAGGGTTACAGCTGGAAATATTACGAGCCCTACATCTTTTCCCTGCTGGACGCGGCGGAGATCAGCCAATGGCATGACGCCAAGGCACGGGCCATCGCCGAGGGGTCCATCATGCTGGCCCGCTGGCTGCATTGCGCCGTTGGCACCAAACCGGCATAAAAGGCAACTTGTCTATTGAGGAGCTTCGGCATGGCGGAAAACAGCACGCTCTACCGTTTTCACTGGCCCGGCGGCACGACCAACGAGGGCTGGGGCGAGGACGTGGCCGATGCCTTGGAAAAGCTCGGCTTCGGGGCGGCTTCCGCGCAGGCGTTGGATTACTACGAAGTGATCGAGGAAGCGCTTTCCGATCGCGAGCGCCATGAACTGCTCAAGCGCGCCTATCAATAAACGGGCGCCCGCCGGCATATTGACTTTTCAAGGCATTGTATATACATTGTAAGTACAAATTCGTCAGGAGAAAATTGATGTCGGTCGCTACACAAATGCGGATTTCCGAAGCGCATCGCGCGGTCATCGATCGGGCCGCCGGCATATCAGGAAAAAGCCGCACGGAATTCATGGTATCGGCCTCCCTAAAAGAGGCGGAACAGGTGTTGTACGATCAACGCATCTTCGTCCTCGACGGCGATGTCTTTGACAAGTTCGTTGAATTCCTGGAAGCGCCGGCACGGCCAAACGAGAAACTTCGCGGTTTATTGAGCCAGAAACTGCCTTGGGATTAACGGGCGCCGGCAATGGCGTACCGTAAGCCGGAACCGATCCTAACCAGCCATGACCTGAGCGCATTCGATTGTGGCAATGAGGCCATGAACGAATGGCTGCAAAAATGGGCGCTGCGCAACGAGGCGAGCGGGGCAACACGAACCTTCGTGCTTTGCGAGGACGACAGCGACAAGGTCGTCGGATTTTATGGCGTGACGGTCGGCACCATCATGCGCGGTGCGTTGCGCGGCAAACATCGCCATGGCATGCCCAACGATATTCCCGTGGCTTTGCTGGGCCGTTTGGCGGTGGACCGCAGCCGGCAGCGCCAGGGGCTGGCCAAGGCCCTGGTTTGCGAGGCCACCCGCACCGCCATTCTGGCCTCCCGCCATGCCGGTATCGCGGTCATCGCCGTGCAGGCCAAGGACGAGGCGGTCGCGGGCTTCTATGACGGCATGGGTTTCACTCAATCCATTCACGATCCCTTGCTGTATCTTCTGCGCTTGGCGGACGTGGCGGCCACTTTCCCTGAACTGGCGGATAAAGTGGACGAATAGACGCCAATTGTTCAGAGCCTTATTGCCCGTACCTCAAATATGCGGCGAGATATCGGCGGCGAAGCGGGAAATCTGGCTTTGCTGTTCGGCAGCATCGTCGCCGCGATAGCGGACGATGAAGCCGCGGTAGCCCAGATCTCGAATCCGTTTGAAATCGTCGGTGATTTCCTGCACCGATCCGGTGCCCGGCTCCCGACCGCCGCCCTTTGCCTCCATGGCGTTGTCAATGTTGATGAACAACTTGTGATAAAGCGATAGATCGTCATAGCTGCGCCCCTGGTCCTGGCACAGCCCGCGCAGGGTGGAGAGGCGCTCGGGCAGTTTATCCAGGCCCAGGCCGACGGACATCCAGCCATCGCCCAGGCGTGCCACCCGGCGCAGGGCCGGGTTCGAGGTGCCGCCGACCAGGATTGGGGGATGCGGGCGCTGCACCGAGGCGGGGTGCGAATAGACTGGCTCGAATTGATAGGTCTCGCCCTGGTAGGAGACTTCGCCGCTCGTACAGATGGCCTTGAATATCTGCAGATATTCGTCCGTCACCTGACCCCGTTTGGCGAAGTCAAAGGTATTCAGGGCGGCGAATTCCTCCGCCATCCAACCGACCCCGGCGCCCAGGATAATGCGGCCATTGGAAAAGACATCCAGGGTGGCCAGCATACGGGCCAGCAGGACCGGATTGCGCAGGGGCATCACCAGTACCGCCGTGCCGATTTTCACCCGTTTCGTGGCCCCCACCAGAACCCCCATGGTGGCGATGGGTTCCAACAGCGGATCGCTCAAGGGGACGGGAAAATTGCCATCCAGGCTATAGGGATATTTCGGCGCCACGGCCTTGGGAAAGACGATGTGGTCGGCCAGCCAGACGGAATGAAAGCCCTCGCCCTCCGCCAACAGCGCCAGCCGCAAAACCTCCTCCGGCGTTGCCAGCCGCCCATAAACCCCAACATCGAGGCCGAATTCAGCATTGCCCGTCATGCGCTTCCTCCCCGTTTCCGGTGCGTCAAGTGATAGCACGCGGGAGGCTGGACCGGGCCGTGATTTTCAAGAATCGACCCCGTGGCCAGGGTGTTCGTTCTATCCATCTTTGCTTTATGGACTTAGTCTTGCCGCAACGCGCGATCGAACCGGGGGCTGGGATGCAATTGATTGGCCGATATTCGTCTCCATTCGTGCGCCGTGTGGCGGTGACGTTGGCTCATTTTGATATGGCCTACGATCATCACAGCGTCATGCCCTTCGGTGCCGGCAGGGTGGAGGCGGCGCGTTTCAACCCCATTGCCCGGGTGCCCGTGTTGCGGTTGAGCGACGGCGAAGTGCTCTGTGACAGCGCGGCCATTCTGGATCACCTGGATGAAGTGGTGGGCCCCGAACGGGCCTTGGTGCCCCCCGCCGGCACGGCGCGGCGGCGGGTTCTGGCGTTGCTGGCGATTGCCCTTGGCAGCAACGACAAAATTGTCGCGGCACTTTACGAGCGCCACTTCCGGCCCAGGGAAATCTGGCATCGCCCCTGGATCGAGGCCTGCGAGGGGCAGGTGCGCGACGGCTTTCTGTGGCTGGAAGAACAATTCGCCGGCCCCTGGTTCACGGGCGGGTCCATGACCCAGGCCGATCTGACCACCGCCGTCTTCTGGTCCTTCGGCATGGCCAAGCGGCCAGGCATCTTCGCCAAACTCAATTGCCCAAAACTGCACGCCCTAAGCGAAACCCTGGAAGCGACGCCTGCATTTAAGGCCACCCAACCCGAAGCGGAAATGCTGAGCAATCAGCTTGGCGGCAGCATCTAAGCTGCTCTCGGCTCGACTTCCCGATCGATCTGTTTGCGCAGTTTCCGGTCCGCGACATCGAGATCATGACGTGCCTGAAGGTTGACCCAGAATTCCGCTGTCGTGCGGAAGTAACGGGCCAGGCGAAGGGCCGTGTCGGCGGTAACCGCGCGTCGTCCGTGCACGATATCGTTGGCCCGCGAGCGCGGTACCTTAATGGCATTGGCCAATCCATAAACGCTGAGACCCATGGGCTTCAGAAACTCGTCACGAAGAATTGCGCCGGGATGAACCGGCGGCAGGCGCCTGCCCGTGGCCACATCCGAGTAATCCACCCGATGGCTGTCAACGTCTTCGCGTTTGATGGTCATGGTTTGCTCCCCGAGCCCCGAATTAGTGGGATGTCCCGTGGCTACTCCCGCTGTTTATGCAACAACCTTAACCGCAACGCATTGAGCTTGATGAAACCCGCCGCGTCGCGCTGGTCGTAGACGCTGTCTTCCTCGAAGGTGACGTGTTCCAGGCTATAGAGGCTCATCGGCGATTTGCGGCCAACGACCGCCGCCGTGCCTTTGTACAGCTTCACCCGCACCGTGCCTTCGACGCATTCCTGGCTTTTGTCGATCAGGGCCTGGAGCATTTCGCGCTCCGGCGAGAACCAGAAGCCGTTGTAGATCAGTTCCGCATAGCGGGGCATGATCTCGTCCTTCAGGTGCATGGCACCCCTATCCAGGGTGATGCTTTCGATGCCCCGATGCGCCGCCAGCAGAATGGTGCCGCCGGGGGTTTCATAGATGCCCCGGCTTTTCATGCCCACGAAACGCCCTTCCACCAGATCCAGGCGGCCGACGCCGTTGGCCCCGCCCAACTCGTTCAGGCGGGTCAGCAGGGTTGCCGGGCTCATGGCCTGGCCATCGATGGCCACGGCATCGCCCCCCTTGAATTCCACCTCCACATAGGTGGGGGTGTCGGGCGCGGCCTCCGGCGAGACGGAGCGGGAATAGATGAATTCGCCCGGCTCGTGCCAGGGATCTTCCAGGGCCTTGCCCTCGGCCGAGATATGCAACAGGTTGGCGTCCACGGAAAACGGCGCCTCGCCCCGCTTGTCCGTGGGAATGGGGATCTGGTGCTTTTCGGCGAATGCGATCAGTTCGGTGCGGGAATTCAGGTCCCACTCCCGCCACGGCGCGATCACCTTGATATCCGGGTTCAGGGCGTAATAGCCCAGTTCGAAGCGCACCTGGTCGTTGCCCTTGCCCGTGGCCCCGTGGGATACCGCATCAGCGCCGGTTTCCGCCGCGATCTCGATTTGCCGCTTGGAAATCAGGGGCCGGGCGATGGCGGTGCCCAGCAGGTACAGCCCCTCGTACAAGGCATTGGCGCGGAACATGGGGAAGACGAAATCGCGAGTGAATTCCTCGCGCAGATCCTCCACATAGATTTCCTTGATGCCCAGCATCTCGGCCTTTTTGCGGGCCGGTTCGACCTCTTCACCCTGGCCTAGATCGGCGGTAAAGGTCACCACCTCGCATTGGTAGGCTTCCTGCAGCCATTTCAGGATCACCGAGGTATCCAGCCCGCCGGAATAGGCCAAAACAACCTTCTTCACATCGCCTGTCATGCCGGTGCGCCTTACATTTGGGGAAGCGAACAATTTCGGCGCGCAGTATAGGCATTTGTCCACCGGCCACAACGAATATTGAAAACGCCTCAATCGCCATGCCAGCGATGGCCGGCGACCACCCCCAGGCCGGCATAATGGGGCCGGGTTTCGATGGCCCGGCCGTTACAGCGGCCGCAGGTTAGGCGCCGCGCCACGGCTACCACCGCCGTGCGCCCGTCCATGCGGGCCAGCAGGGATGCCAGGGTAAGGACCCGGTGGTGGCCGCAGTCCAGGCACCATGCCGCCACGGGCACATCCTGGCGCGCCAGATCGGCCAGGCGGGGCCCTGTTTCATCAGCCATGGGTGGTCATGGGACGGTTTGCCCGTAATTTAGAACAAAACAGGAATATATAGGGAACTATGTTCCTATGCCAGCGCAACATAGCTTGCACCGTGCCCCGCCCGCGCCTACATAGTAGCCATGCGGTGCCGTTCCGGGCCGCGCGCAGACGCCCGATGCCTTCGTGCCCTGGGGTTTGCCCTGACTGCAGGACCTTTATGGGACCGCCATGCCTGCTCAATCAGGAGGAGGTGGCGCCGTGAATAGACTATCCGTCTTCAACAGCCCGTTGCTTCTGGGCTTTGATCATTTCGAACAATTACTGGACCGCGTGGCGAAATCCGCCAACGACGGTTATCCCCCCTTCAACATCGAACGTGTGGCGGCTGACGGCCTGCGCATAACCTTGGCCGTGGCCGGATTTACCCAGCAAGACCTGGAAATCTTGAACGAGGACAACCAGTTGATCGTGCGCGGACGGCAGCACGAGGATGAAAAGCGCGTTTATGTGCACCGCGGCATCGCGGCGCGGCAGTTTCAGCGCAGCTTTGTCCTGGCCGAAGGGATCGAGATCGCGGGCGCCAGCCTGGACAACGGCCTGTTGCACATTGACCTGGTGCGGCCCCGGCCGGAAACCGTCTCGCGGGTTATCAACATCACCACCGGCCCGCCGGCCACCGATGGCAAGCTGTCGGTCACGGCCCGGTCAAGGGAGGGCTAGAGATGCCAGTCATGGAAATGCACGAGAACGGCCTGCGCAACCTGTCCAGCGAAGGCCTTGCCTTGCTGGGCACGGATCAACTGGCCTATATCCGCCCGCGGCAGGCGAACGGCCAAACCATATACGTGGTGCATGGCGCCAATGGCCGGGAACTGGCGGGTTTTGAAAACAATGCCTCCGCCCTGGCGGCCTGCCTGGAGCACGACCTGGAGCCCGTGAGCCTGCACTAGCCCGGAAACGCTCTAGCTTGGCCAGGCCGGCGATCATGCAGCCGAGCGTATCGAGGAACAGCAGACGTGCGCGCCGTTCGACCGCCGGCGCCGCAAGGGGATTGCCGGCGAACAACCAGGCTACGGCTTCAGACAAAGATTTGGTGGTATCCATGCCTGAGGATATCAGAGTTCAGGGGGTGGGCAGGCCCAAGTGGTCAAGCAGCCGGCGAAACCGTGGGAACCGTAAGCAGCGCGAACAGGGCCTCCGGGTTATCGGCGCCGCGTAACTTGGCGCAGACGGCGTCGTCGCGCAGCAGGCGCGAGATGCGGGCCAGGGCTTTGAGGTGATCGGCGCCGGCGGATTCAGGCGCCAACAGCAGAAAAATCAAGTCCACAGGCTGTTCGTCAATGGCATCGAAATCAATCGGCTTGGGCAGGCGCGCGAAGATGCCGTGCAACCGCTCCAACTCCTGCATTTTACCGTGGGGAATGGCGATGCCGCGGCCGATGCCCGTGGTGCCCAGCTTTTCCCGCTGCAGCAGGACATCGAAAATCATTCTCTCGTGCAAACCGGTCAGCGTGGCGGCCTGTTGCGAAAGCTCCTGCAACGCCTGCTTTTTGCTGCCGGCTTTCAGGTTGGCGACGACCCCGTCCTGTGCCAGCAAGTCAACCATATCCATTGGTCGTGGTCCCTATTTCGGCTGGTCGTCCATGTCGGCGTTGCCGCCGGCGCTGTTGCCGGCGTTGCCGCCGGCTGCGGTATCCGCCACCAGATCGATCCAGCCAATGTGGCCGTCCGGGCGGCGGTAAACGACATTTAGATGGCTGTTATCACTATTGCGAAACATTAATACGGGCAGTTCCGCCAGATCCAGTTGCATGACCGCCTCGCCCACGCTGCGGAGGTGAATATCCGAGGTGTGCTCGGCGACGATAACCGGCAGAAATTCTTCCGAAACCTCTTCCGTCTCCGGCTCCGGGGCCAGGACATAGTTTTGCGCCGATAGCCGGTCCGGGACCGGCCGCTCGTTGCCGTGATGGCTACGTAACCGCCGTTTATAGCGGCGCAGGCGCTTTACCAGCCGCTCCGTGGCTTGATCAAAGGCCTTGTAAATGTCGCCCGCCTCGGCCCTGGCCTGGGCCTGAATGCCATGGCCTACATGTACCGAGCAGTCCGCGCGGTAGCCCTGGCCTTCCCGGCTGAACACCACGTGGGCGTCCATGGTATTGGGAAAATACTTGGATACGCCGGTTTGCAGCCGTTCATCAACATGGCTGCGCAGGGCGTCACCCACGTCGAGCTGCTTGCCTGAAACAAGGATTTGCATGACGTTCTACTTTAGCTGGTTTTAGGGCGAATTTGTCAACAGATATTGCCGGTTGACGTTATATTCTTCGCCGCCTGCCGGGGCAGCAATTACCGGCCCCAGCGACGGAAAGCCGGGAACATAGGGCCGGCATGGCTGGCTGTCAACCGATGGCGCGCGTTTCCATGCGCCTGGCCCGGCGGCGCTGCACGGATGAGGGTATGCCCATGGCGACGCGATATTTAGTCACCGTTCGCCGGGCGATATCAACGCCGGACACCCGCAAAATATCGACCAGCTTGTCGTCGGATAGAATGGTCGACGAGGCCTCGTTTTCGATCAACGCGCGCAACCGTTCCCGCACCGCTTCCGAGGAATGATTCTCGCCGCCATCGGCCGCGGCAATGGCGGACGTGAAAAAATATTTCAATTCGAAGACGCCCCTGGGCGTGGCGATATATTTGTTCGACGTGACCCGCGACACGGTGCTTTCATGAATGCCCACGACCTCGGCGATGGCGCGCAGGTTCAAGGGCCGCAATTCGGGCACCCCATGGGCTAGGAAACCATCCTGTTGGCGCACCAGTTCAGAGGCCACCGATAAAATGGTGCGGGCCCGTTGATCCAGGGCCTTGATCAGCCAGTTGGCCGATTGCAGGCATTCGGAAATATAGGCCTTGTCCTCTTTGCGCCGGGCCGCCTCGTTAATCTCGGCATAATATTGCCGGTTGACCAGAAGGCGGGGCAGATTGTCGTTGTTCAGTTCAACGGTCCAACCGCCATCGGCCTTTTCCAATACGAAGACGTCCGGCACCACGGGCGCCGCGACTTCGTAATCGAAGGCCAGGCCAGGCTTCGGATTAAGTGCCTTCAATTCGGCGATCATCTCTTCGGCATCTTCAAGGCCAACGCCGCAGACCTGGCAAATTTCCGGCACATCTATGGAAACCAGCAGATGCAGGTTTTGAACCAAGGTCGCCATGGCCGGGTCATAGCGGTTTTTGTCCTGCAACTGCAGGGCCAGGCATTCGCCCAGATCACGGGCGAAAACTCCGGACGGGTCCAAGCGTTGCATCTCCGCCAGCACGTCATCGACCAGGACGACGTCACAGCCCAGCCGCTCGGCAATAGAGGCGGTCTCTTCCTGCAAATAGCCGGCATCATCGAGATGTTCGATCAGGTCATGCCCGATAAGCAATTGTACCGGTTCCACGAACAGCACGTTCATCTGTTGCAACAGATGTTCTTTCAGGCTGGTTTCGTTGCTCAGCACCTGCTCCAGCGTCACCGTGCTGGAGTCACCCCCGCCCAGGCCCGTGCTGGCGCCGGACCAATCGCCGACTTCATAACCTTCGCTGGGGCTGCGGTTTACTTCCCCGGCCGGCGCATCGGCCGCGCTGTCATTGTTGTAGGCATTGTCGTAATCCGTATCCAACGGCCCGTCGGCGCCCTCCAGGCCATTGGCGCCGGGCAGCGTGGCCCCGTCCAGCTCTACCGCCGCGGCATCGCCGATGACGCCGTCATCGCCGATGCCATCGCTGGCCGCGATCGCCTCGCCAAGGGAATCAACCTCCGGATCCGCATTCAGATTGCCCTCGTCCGTGGCCGATGCCGCGTCGGTTCCGCCCTGATCGGCCCGTTCAAGAATGGGATTACGCTCCAATTCCTCATCCACGTACTGGCTTAATTCCAGATTCGTCAGTTGCAACAGGCGGATGGCCTGCTGCAATTGGGGCGTCATGACCAATGCCTGGGTCTGGCGAATTTCCAGTCTGGGACCGATGGCCATGCGGAAAAAACCTACAGCGAGAACCGCTCGCCGAGATACACTCGACGCACGTCGTCGTGATCCACCACATCCGCCGGGGCGCCGGATGTCAGCACCCGTCCCTCGTGCAAAATGTAGGCACGGTCAATGATATCCAGGGTCTCGCGCACATTGTGGTCGGTGATCAGCACGCCGACCCCACGATCCTTGAGATGCGAGACCAGATCGCGGATTTCCCCCAGCGCGATGGGGTCAATGCCCGCCAGCGGCTCGTCCAGCAGGATGAAGCCGGGCTGGGACGCAAGCGCGCGGGCGATCTCCACCCGCCGCCTTTCGCCGCCGCTCAAGGCCAGCGAGGGCGTGCGGCGCAAATGGCTGATGGAAAATTCGGCCAACAGATCTTCCAACATGGCTTCCCGCCGCTCGCGATCGGTTTCCAGCACTTCCAGCGCGGCGCGAATATTGTTTTCCACCGACAGACCGCGAAAAATCGAAGCTTCCTGAGGCAGGTAACCCACGCCCAGACGGGCCCGGCGGTACATGGGCAATTCGGTCACATCCTGGCCATCCAGGTAGATCGAACCGCTATCGGGGGCCAGCAGACCGGTAATGATGTAAAAACAGGTGGTTTTGCCGGCGCCGTTGGGGCCCAACAGGCCAACCGCCTCACCGCGCCGCACGACCAGGGAAACATCACGGACGACGGGACGTTTGCGGAATCGTTTGCCTATTTTCTCCGCGCGCAGGCCCTCACGCTCGGCCACCAGACGTGGTGGGCCGTCATCGCCAATAGCCGGGCGGCCGTCTTCGGGGCCGCCGTCCGCGCTGGAATTTCCCTCACGCCGCATGCTGTTATTTCCGTCGTTGCCTGTCATTTTGCTTTTTCCTACCCCTTGCCTAACAGAACAGGGTTACCGATCGCTTACTTTTTCGGCGGTTATTTTTCATACGGTTAACGCTTCGATATTCTATTTCGCCGGGCTGCTTTTTCGTTTTGGCGGCACAAAACGGCCATGCACCCGGCCGCCGCTAATCTTGCTTCGCCCCGTGGCCATGTTCATCACTAATTTATCACCCCGCAATACGTCCTGGCCGCGGGTCAGGACCACCGCGCCGGTTAACGTCAGGCGCTGTTCGGCGACGTCATAGACGCCAATATCCCCCCTGGCGTTTTCCGTCGCGGAAGAGACCAATACCTTATTGATGGCATCTATGCGCATGATCGTGCCGCCCCCGGCCGTGTTCGCACCATCTTTTGCGGCGGGCCGGTACCAGACTTTCAATTGTTCGGCGCGCAATTGGATACGCCCCTGGACGGCAACCACATTGCCGGAAAATATCGCCAAATTCTGATCCTGCCGGATCTCCAGGTCATCCGCGTCGATGTCGATGGGCTGGTCGGTATCCCGGCTGCCGGGCTGACCTTGTCCCTGGGCCGGGCCCAGGGGTATGGCGGTGGACAGGGCCCACAAGAGCGCCGCCAGGGTCATTAGATGAAGGCGCCCGGCCATGGCCTAACGTCCGCCCCGCGCCACAATGCGCATTTTTACATTGCCCGTGAAATGCAACCGTCGGCCATAATCCTCGATCACCAGACGATCGGCCCGCAGGGTGCCGAACGGGCCCTGGCCGCGCACGGGCAGGTCCGTCGTCGCGCGCCCGGTATTGAGATCGATTTCAACGACCTGCGCGTTGAATTCATAGCCCTGGTCGGAAAAAAGGTTAATCGCGCCCTGCAGACGCAAATGCTGACGTTGCTGATGGTAAATCCCGGTGTCCGCCATGATCGAGAACCATTGGCCGTCGGCCATGGACATATCCGCCTGTAACCGGTCCAGGGTGATCAGGCGCTGGTCATTGGGATCCAGGATCGCCCGGTCGGCGGTAACGACAAAGGGACGGTTGCGGGCATCGGTACCCCGATAGCGGGGCTGCAGCATGGCCAACTCGGCCGCGCCGCCGTCCTCGGTCGCGGCATAGGACAAATGAAAGCCCGTGGTCCGGCTAAATTCACTGGGCCAGATCACCACGGCGATCACCAGCCCCAGGGCGAGAACGGGCAGCAGCAGCTTCATCATTCCGACGAAGCGGCTGTAGCGGGGCGAGACCCGCGCCTGGCGGCGGCCGGGATCGAATTGAAAGCGCCGTGCTTTCGCCGGGGTCGCGCCGGCGGCGCCGTCGTCCGTTGCCAATTCGGCGTCCATCATCGCCATTCCCTAAGCAATGCCGGCGCGCAGGATGTCGTGGACGTGCAAGATGCCCTTGGGCAGGCCATCCTCGGTCACGAACAGACAAGTAATTTTGTTGGCATTCATGAAACCCAGGGCCTCCGCCGCCAGCGCCTTGGGGCGGATGGTCTTGGGATCGCGGGTCATGACGTCGCTGACCACCTTGCGCATCAATCCGTCATCCATGTGACGGCTTAAATCGCCGTCCGTGACGATGCCCCGCAAGACGCCGGCGCCATCCAAAACCCCGACGCAGCCGAAACGTTTCTCGGTCATGGTCAAAAGCACCGCTGACATCACGGTATCGTCGGAGCATAAGGGCAGTTCCGCGCCCAGATGCATCAGATCCTCGACCTTGACGAATTCCCTGCCCAGACGGCCACCAGGGTGCAGGACCTGGAATTGATCGGCCGAGAAACCGCGCCGTTCCATCAAGGCGACGGCCAAGGCATCGCCCAGGCCCAGCATCATGGTGGTCGAGGTCGTGGGCGCCAGACCCATGGGGCAGGCCTCGGCCGTGGCGGGAAGGATCAGGGCGACGTCGGCCGCCGCTTGCAGGGTGGAGGGCGCCTTGCCGACCATGGCCAGCAGCGGGATGCCGCGAAACTTGGCATAGGCGACCAGGTCATTCAGTTCCGCCGTTTCACCGGAATTGGATAGGGTCAAAACCCCGTCGTCCCGGCCGATCATGCCCAGATCCCCATGGCTGGCCTCGCCTGGGTGGACGTAATGGGCCGGCGTGCCGGTGGAGGCCAGCGTGGCGGCGATCTTGCGGCCAATGTGGCCGCTTTTGCCCATGCCGCTGACCACCAGCTTGCCCTGGATCTGGCCCAGCAATTCCACAGCGGCATCGAAATTTTCATCCAAGCCTTCGGCCAGTTTGCGCAAACCATCGGCTTCCAGGCGCAAAACCCGTGTTGCCGCCGCGCGGACACTGCCATTGTCCGGCGCCAATGCCTCATCCTGAGAATTCGCAGTCACCTAATAAGCCTTTGAAATAGTTGTGACTTAGAGCAGGCATAGCCAACAATTGTTAAAGCGGTACTAATTCCCGTGCGAAAATCGTGCCAACTTTTCCAGTTAATTCAGTATGGGCAATTTGATGGGGCGGGTCAAACCAACATACAAGGCCGGGGACGCAGCCCGAACCGCTTCCTTGGCGCAGGCGCTAGCGCCGTTCAAGTTCGCGCGTAGCCGCCTCTGAAAGCCGGTCTTTAACGGCAGTTCCGCCGTCCAGTACCGTCCGGATTTTGCGCGCCAGTTCGGACTTGCGGAAAGGCTTGGACAGCAGTTCCACGCCCTCGTCCGGCCAATCCCAATGGGCCAGCGATTTGTCAAGATGACCTGACATGTAAAGCACCTTTACGTCAGGGCGCCGCCGTCCCAGTTCGGCGGCGACATCGCGGCCGTTCATCCCGCCGGCAAGGACCACATCGGTTAGAAGAAGATCGATAACCGGCGCTGTTTCCAATTGCGCGATCGCGGACGGCCCGTTGTCCGCATGCAATACCTTGTAACCCAGGTCTTCCAGCAAGGTCACCGCCATGTCCCGGACCTCGCAATTATCCTCGACCACGAAAATGACCTCATCCCGCGCCTCCTGGCGCCCAAGTTCGATAACCGTGGGTTCCGGTTCTTCCTTACCGGCCGCACGCGGCAGATAGAGCTTCAAGGTCGAACCTTGGCCAACTTCGCTTTGGATCGTAACATGGCCGCCGGATTGCTTAATCATTCCGAACACCATGCTGAGACCCAAACCGGTCCCCTTGCCGATCTTCTTGGTGGTGAAGAAGGGGTCGAAAATTCGTTCCTGCACCGCCGGCGTCATGCCGGTGCCGGTATCGCTGACCGCCAGCAACACGTAGTCACCTGGCTCCACGTCCACCTGCGCGCCCGCGTCGGTCCTGTCGATCCGGGTGTTGCCGGTTTCAATGGTCAGCCAACCTCCGTCCGGCATGGCGTCGCGGGCATTTAACGCCAGATTTAAAAGCGCGTTTTCCATCTGTCCGGGGTCGGCCAGACAAGGCCACAGGCTGCCGTCATGCACGGTCTTGATTTCAATGTTCGCGCCAAGGCTGCGGCGCAACAGGTCGATCATATCTTCCACCAGGCGGTCGAGCCGGGTCGCCTTCGTATCCAGATCCTGTTTCCGCGAAAAGGCGAGAAGCCGCCGCGTCAGTTCGGCGCCCCGTTCGGCCGCGCGCATGATGGCGCCGAGTTGCCGGCGCTGCCTGGCGTCACCCTCCGCCTGCCTATTCTGCATCAGTTCCGCACTACCCAGGATCACGGCCAGCAGGTTATTAAAGTCGTGCGCCACACCGCCCGTAAGCCGGCCCACCGCCTCCATTTTTTGGGCTTGCGCCAATTGCGCCTCGCGATGAACCTCTTCCGTGATGTTGGTGCTCGAGCCTCGGTAGCCAAGAAACTTCCCTTGGTCTTCAAATACCGGCACACCGCTAGACTTGATCCAGATGGACTCCTCTCCCTCCTGCACGCGGAGGTACACGAAGTCGCGATAGAGCCGGCGCGCTTCAAGTATCTTTAGATGTTCAGCCCAATTTTTCCCGTCATGGTCGTCTCCCAGGAAGTCCCCGCGCATATTTCCAAGAAACAATTCCGGCGGCGCCCCCAAGGTATCCTCGATTTTCAAAGATACATAGGTGTAGCGAAAATTCTCATCGGTCTCCCAAAACCAGTCTGCCGTGGAACTGGCGAAATCCCTAAGCCGCGCTTCGCTTTCTTTGAGCGCGCTTCCCGTGCGCCGGTGATCCTTGACTTCTGTTTCAAGCTCCGCCGTCCGCTCCTTCACCCGGGCCTCGAAACCATCCCGCAACCGATCGGCCTTCGACTTTTCGCGGATGACCTGTGTCACCAACATGCCGCCGCTTAACAGCACCCCCGCGAACACGAAGAGAACGATCCATGCGAAGCCGAGAAACCGGTCGCGGTTCGATTCCTGCAACATATTCGAATGCTGAAGACCCCGCACCCTGACCTCATGCAATTCTTCCAAGACCGGAACCATGCGGGCGTGAAATATCCGCCGCGCATCCTCGTCCGACCGTGTCGCCGCGACGACGAGAGGCTCTAGCTCCCGAAGGACGCGCGTGGCATTTCGTACGGCGGCGGCGGCGCCATCGAGCGCCAAATACTCCTTGCCGGTTCGGCCGATCCGCGCCGAATCGATGCGGCTCCAAAATACGTCGAACCGATCAAGCAGGTCGTCATGGGTGAAATCCTTCACGCCGCCGATAAATTTGTCGGCACCGCGATCAAATTCCACGGCTTCGCGTTCAACCTGGGTGGCGAACCAAAGGATGCTGTCTTTGTATTGCGCACGGCGGGCGCCCATCTCTCCGAAAATACCGCCAGCGGTCATCGCCAAGCCGGCCGTAAATAAGACAATGATGAACACCAGCATGGCATTGACAGCGGTGAATCTCATGACCCTACTCCACCGTAATCGACCTCAATTGCCACACCGATCTGTTATGATAGGTTTCGGAGCGCAAATTTGGTCGCTCGCTCCAGGGATAAATAATCCAAAGCGGTCCCTTGGAGCGGATTTGCAGGGGCTTGCCATCCTGACTCATCGCTAATATTACCTCGTATTTGCGAAAATCCGAGACCGGTATCTTCACGGCATAATCGTTGATTACCGACGCGGTTACGGTCTTGCCGTGGGCGCCGACCCGCTTCAGCACCTCGCGAACCAAGACCCCTTGAAAGTTCACCATGCCTTCGGTCCAGGGGGTTGACGTTCTGACACGGACCTGGCGTAAATCGTTCAGCATGCCGCGGTCGAATTCAGCCGCCCCGGCATCATTCGTCACTTCGATTTGACCCTTGATGGTCAAGATCACCCGGCTTACCGGGCGCTTAAGATTTGCCTCGGCCCGGGTGTCCGCCGGACACCAAAATCCGGCGATCATCGCCGCGAGCAGCCCAATCAAAGCAGGTCGAAGTGATCGTGACGGAATGGCCAGAGCCTTTGAAGGTGTTGCGACAAATCCCGAAAAATCAGCCATCTCTTCAACCTCCAGGAACCGCTGTTGTCCTGACCATATCGTTGCCGCCGTCAGCCGACCACGGTACGGCCGCAACACAATATAAAGCAAATTTGCCGAGAAGCCTGTGTGTTGAACCGTTCTTGTCAGCATGGCCGGCAGGTCTTGGCCATTATGATTATAAGCGTTTAAAGTTGCAAGTAATTATATAAAATACCACTTTTATGTGTATGAAATCCAATTGAACATTGATGCGGGGCTGCTCTAGTGGGAGAATATATCCATGGCAGACCAGCCGCCCAGGTCCAGTTCCGTCCGGGTGGGCAGAAAGTCGAAACAGGCCTGGGCCAGGTGGCCGCGCCCTTCGCGGGCCAGCATCTCTTGCAACACCGCGTGCAAGCGGTGCAGGTGCAGAACATCGTTGGCGGCGTAATCCAATTGCTGCGGCGACAGATGTTTCGCCCCCCAATCAGAGCTTTGCTGTTGCTTGGACAGATCAAGACCCAAAAGCTCGCGGCACAGATCTTTCAGGCCGTGGCGTTCGGTGTAGGTGCGCACCAGTTTCGAAGCGATTTTGGTGCAATAAACCGGCGCGCAGTCCACCTTCAAATAACGTTTGATCATGGCGACATCGAAGCGGGCGTAATGAAACAGCTTGATCACCGCGGGATCACTCAACAGGGACGTCAAATTCGGCGCCCGATATTTACCTTGCGCAAATTGCACCAAATGGCAGTCACCATTCCCGGCGGACAATTGGATCAGACAGAGGCGGTCGCGGTGGGGATCAAGGCCCATGGTCTCGGAATCGATGGCGACCATGGACCCGAAAGACAGCCCGTCGGGAAGATCGCCTTGGTAGAGATGGTTGGCCATGGCACGGCGACGCCCCTATTGTAAGAGGATCCAATATCAAGGGACCCGGCAGATGGCCCATTTCGTCCCATCCCATAAGCCTGTCGCGAAATACAGGGAACTTAGCGGGAATGGTGCCCAGGAGAAGACTCGAACTTCCACGGGGTTACCCCCACTAGCACCTGAAGCTAGCGCGTCTGCCAATTCCGCCACCTGGGCCTCAGGGCGGCATCGATACTGCCCAGGCCGGGCATTGTCAAGGGACGCCATGGCTTGTGATGCCATAGGGGACAATGCCCTGGCGCGGCTTTCGAATCTTGGGTCAGGCGCGTTGAATTTACCGGGAACGCATGCGAACGTGAGATGCCAAAGCCGGAGCGGAAACCATTCGATTGGGCGTGGTTCACGACCGTGACGGCCGCCTGTGAATAATGCCCTCTAGGAGATAATATTATGTGCCGCTGGTTGGCCTATTTGGGCGCGCCGATATTTCTGTCCCGGCTTTTGTTCGAGCCCGAGAACTCGTTGATCGATCAAAGCCTGCATGCCCGGGAATCCGTTGCCACGACCAACGGAGATGGTTTCGGAATTGGTTGGTATGATGCCCGGCCGCACCCCGGCGTCTTTCGCGATGTCCTGCCGGCCTGGAATGACGAGAACCTGCGCGCCATCGCCGAACAAATTCGCTCCGGCCTGTTTCTGGCCCATGTGCGCGCCTCGACCGGCACCTCCACCGCCCGGCAAAACTGTCATCCCTTTCGCCATGACGGTTGGCTGTTCATGCACAACGGCCAGATCGGCGGCTATGGCGCGATCCGCCGGAAGTTGGAGATGTTGATCGCGCCGGAGCTTTACCGCCACCGACTTGGCACCACGGACAGCGAGGCGATGTTCTATTTGGCCCTGACCCATGGCCTGGAGAACGACCCCGAATTGGCGCTGCGCCGTACGATTGGCACCATTAAGGGGCTGATGATCGAGGCCGGCATTACCGACCCGCTGCGCATATCCCTCGTGCTTAGCGATGGGCAACGATTGATCGCGTTACGCTACTCCTCGGATCGGCGCTCTCCCAGCATGTATCTCGGCCTGGGCGGCAAGGCGCTGGCGGAAGCCGGACTGAACGATGTCGGCGACGGCTCCAACGTGCTGGTGCTGTCGGAACCCCTGGACGATGTCAGCGACAGTTGGCGGAAAGTCGAGGATTCCAGCCTCCTGATCGCGGACCGTGGCGGCGTCTCGGCGCATCCCTTCGCGCCGGAAGGATAGCGGGCCTTTTTCTTGCGGGCCTGTTTATGGAATAGCGATTGTCGGGATGGTGCAATCGGGGATGGACCATTATGATGCCGTTCATGAAAAAGGACTTGGCGGGTCCGCACATCGTCGTTGGGCTGGGCAAGATAAAGGCAAAGTAATATGGGCAAGGCAACGGTCGTCGGCGGTGCCGGGTTTATCGGGCGCTATCTGGTCAAGCGGTTGGCGCAACAGGGGTGGCAGGTGCGCGTGGCCGTGCGGGACCCGGAAGCGGCAGGTTTCGTGAAGCCCATGGGTGAAGTGGGCCAGGTGCAGCCTATTCAGGCCAATATCCGCAACGAAGCCTCCATCGCCCGCGCCGTCGCGGGGGCCGATATGGTGATCAATCTGGCCGGCGTCATGTTTCCCGGTGGGGCGCAAAGCTTTCAAGCGGTGCATGAGGATGGCGCCGCCGCCGTGGCCCGCGCCGCCCATGCGGCGGGCGCCAGGCGCCTGGTCCATGTCTCGGCCATTGGCGCCGCGCCGGACGCGGGTAGCAAATATGCCCGCAGCAAGGCCGCGGGTGAGGCCGTGGTGCGGGATGCTTTTCCCACCGCGACCATTGTCCGGCCTTCGAGCATCTTTGGGCCCGAGGACCAGTTTTTTAATCTGTTTGCCAGGCTGGCGACGATTTCGCCGATCATGCCTTTGCTGGGCGGCGGCCATGGCCGCATGCAACCGGTCTATGTGGGCGACGTGGCCCAGGCCATCGCCGCCCTGGCGCCGGCGGCGGCGCCCACGGGGGGTACTTATGAACTCGGCGGCCCCCAGGTTTTGAGCATGGCCGAACTGATGGCCATGGTTTGCGAACAAACCGGCCGCAAACGCCTCGCCGTGCCCCTGCCGTTCGCGCTTGCCAAGTTCGATGCCTTTTTCCTGCAATTTTTGCCCTGGCGGATACTGACCATGGACCAGGTCGAGATGTTGAAGGTGGACAATGTGGTCAGTGGCGAGCACCCGGGTCTGGCGGACCTTGGCGTGACGCCGACGACCTTGGATGCGGTCCTGCCCGGCTATTTGTACCGCTACCGCAAGGCCGGCCGATTACCCTCGCCCGAACAGGTCTAGATCTGGTCCTCCGATCGGTCAGGCGTAGACCCAGTATAGCAACCCGGCCCCCAAAACCAGGCGGTAGATGACGAACGGGGTATAGCTGGCATGGCGCAGCCAGCGCATCATCAAGGCCACCGCCAGCAAGGCGGTCACAAAGGCCAGGGCGGCCGCGATCAAGGCATCCAGACCCAGGGCCAATGGTCCGCTCCGCACCACGCCCAGGCTGGCATAGCTGGCCGCCGCCAGGATGATCGGGATCGACAGCAGCAACGAGATCCGCGCCGCATCCGGCCGTTCATAGCCCAGACCACGGGCTGCCGTGATGGTAATGCCCGCGCGCGAGGTGCCGGGGATTAGCGCCAGGGTCTGGGCCACGCCGATCAGCAGAATACCGCCATAACCCAATTGCTCCATCCGGTTGACCCGCAGGCACATCCGGTCCACCCCCCATAACAACAGGCCGAACAACACGGTGGCCCAGGCAATGACCATTGGCGAACGCAAGTGCACCAGATAGCCGCGGCTGACCAAAACATAGCCCACGGCCAGCGCCGGCAAGGTACCCAGGACGATCAGCAGGAACAATTGGGCATTCCCATCGAAGCGTCCCCGCAACAGCGCCAGCAGGCCGAAAAACATACTCGCCACGTCTTGGCGGAAATACAGCATCACCGCACCCAGGGTGCCCAGATGCACGGCGATATCGATGGTCGGACCCTGGTCGGGCCAGTCGGCGGCCAGGGGCACCAGGATCAAATGGGCCGAGGAGGAAATGGGCAAAAATTCAGTCAAACCCTGAACCACGGCGACGACGATCAGATGCAGCAAACTCACATGAAACCTCCGGCCTTGCCCCGCTTTTACGCGACCGATTCGCAGCCCCCACACAGTGCCACACCGGGCGGCTTTTTACACTAGCAGTCTGTCGGATTTGAGGGTGTTTTGACGCTACAATTCTGCTCTGTTCTGGTATGATTCTTGATGAAGAATTTTCGCTCTTATGACCGTTCACAACGGATGCTTTTGCCGCCTGATCTTAAGGACTGGGTGGCCG
>JAKZRK010000019.1:0-14683 GCA_047518225.1 Alphaproteobacteria bacterium
AGGTGTACCCAACGCCCGGGAAAATCAGAATATACCCCGCCGCAACTACACAAACAGCGCAAAAAACCTCGACATCACGCTTGCAACCAACAAAAAAGCAAGCAAATCATACCGTTGCTGACTTTTTCAGCAGCCTGCTAGTGTTGGAGGGGAGACATGACCACGGCCCATGAAAGATTTGTCGCGGCCCAGAGCAAACTGAACGCCGCGCCCATTGACATCAATCTAGCCACCACCGCCCTGCTGATCATCGATATGCAGGAGTATTTCGTCAATCCCCAGTCGCCATTCTCAAGGATGCTGGAACGGCGCGCATCCGGGCTGGGCGATTATTTTCAAGAGCGCTCGAAATCCATGGTCGAGCCGAACCTGGCGCGGCTGTTGGATTTTTTCCGGGCCCGCAAGCACCGGGTCATCTTCACCACCGTCGCTTCGGAATGCGCCGATGGCAGCGACTGGGCGCCGGCCTTTAAACGCATGAACGAAGAGGCGCGGGCGGGGATCGGCGAGACGGCCCTGCCCGCGAGGACGGACCCCTGGGCCCGCATGGTCGAGGCCCTGGAACCAGGGGAGGACGAAGTGGTGGTCAACAAAACCACCTTTGGCGCCTTTGCCTCCACCGGTCTGGACGCCACCTTGCGCAACCTTGGCATCAAGACCCTGGTGCTGGGCGGGGTGGTCACCAACCGCTGCGTGGAAACCACCATGCGCGATGGCACGGACCGGGGTTACAGGGTGATTTTGGTGGATGATGCCTCCGCCACCTATTCCCAGGAATTGCAGGACGCCACCACCCTGTCGTTGCAAGGCGCCTACGGTTTCGTCCGCCAAACCGACGAGGTTCTCAACCTGCTGGCGCAGGCCCCGTCCGAGGCGGCGGCCCAGCCATAAAATTGGCCATTCCGGCGAGGCGCCGGGGGGCTGGAACCGCTCTAGCCGCGGCCATGCAACACCTCATGGCTTCAGCATTACATGGCCAGGCTGGCTGCCGCGAAGATATCTCTAACCGCCGCATCGTCGTCATCGTTCACGGGTTCGGGATCGCTGCCGGCCCTGGCCCGGCGAATGTCGCGCCACAGCCACAGACCCGTGTTCCAGATCCACGGCAGGTCGGTCAGAAGTTTGTCTCTGCGAAAGGCTTCATCCAGGTCGATCGCCGATGGGGTTGTTCCCGGCTCCGCCTGCTTGATCGCGTTCAGGACTTGCTGGGCCATCATGGCATAGCCCACCACGGTTGGATGCATGCCGTCCAGACCCTGGGTGCCGCCGTGCCGGAAGCCGCCAAAAATTCCGGCGTTCAACATGACGTTGGTCAGGGTTTTGTCGTTCTTGAGTTTGACCACATTGCCCCTGGTTCGTTTCTGGTGCTTGGCATCATATTTAAGCAAAAACGTTTCCAGATCGACGAAATGCAGACGGCGGCCGTTGCCAAAGGCGCGCCGCAGAATTTCTCTGGCTTCCCTGTTAGCCAGCCGGACCCGTTCATCCAGTTTTCTAAGCTGTGCCCCGGTGAGGCTGCCGTAGACCAAGCCAAACCGATTTTCGTATTTCTCGTAATAATTGCCCTTGCCCGGTTTGCTGTCTTCGTCCCATTCAATCATGTCCGGCAAGGGCATGAGATTTGGCACCGTGCTGGGAAGGCCAAGATTGTTGAAATAGATGTGTTCGACCTCCGCCGGCAGGGCCGACAATTTGGCCGCGAGTTGGCGCAACTCGCCCTTGAACTTCATTCGGGCCCCCGGCTTGGCCTTGAACGCCATATCCCACAAACCGTTGTTGCTGCCGATATTGACCAACAGGCGTTTGGGTTTGCGGGCGGCCGCCAAATCGACCTGGGTCAGGTTCTTGAGGGCGGCATCGGCCGAGGGGTTCAGCGTAAATCGTATATTCAGGGCCTTGATGGTGGCGGCAAAATCCACATCGTCAAATTTCAACTTCTTGATCTTGCCCCACGCGCGGCGCGGCAGATTTCCAAGATCATCATCCGCCGTCCGCCAGGTCGCGGTATAGAGGTCGGCGATGGTCGATGACGCGACGGCGACATTCTCGAACAGCAACCGTCCCGAGGGTGAGGGTGGTTTCGCGAACCAATAATCGACATTCTCCGCCAGATCCTGCTTGATGGCGCCGATGTCCGGCAGCATTCGAAGCCACCCTTCCATATCTATAAGAATCGGACGTTTCGGATCTGGGCAACTGAATTTGTGACGGATACCAAGGGCTTCGGCGGCAAGCGCCAGCGCGCTCAACTGGGTTGTGCCGTTCTTTATCGTTAAGGATCGAACCCCCTGGTACAGAGAATCGCCGATCGCCATCATTTCGGGATGCATATATTCCACGGGGATTGTCATGATTTTTCTCCACCAATTCGATATTATTGCTCCCGGCCCCGGCCGGCGCCCCGACGCTATATTGCGGGCATGGCCCGGTCGATGATGGCGTCGAAATCCACCCCGGCGGGCAGGGTGCCGTAAGCGCCCATCCAGCGGGCGCCCAGGCGCGAGGCGCAAAAGGCGTCCGCCACGGCGGCGGGGGCGTGTTGCACCAACAGCGCGCCCTGAAGGGCCGTGGCCAGCATTTCCGTCAAGCCCCTGGCGCGGAGTTCCAAATTATCCGGATCGTTGAGCTCGTCCTTGAGCGTATCGACGACGGCGTCCAGGTGCGTATTTCCCCCCCGCGCGGCGTCCAGTTCGGCCAGGAAGGCGGGCACGGCGGCTTTCTCCCGGAACATGGCGCGCAGTACGTCCAGGCACATGACGTTGCCGGAACCTTCCCAGATGCTGTTGACCGGCGCTTCGCGGTACAGACGGGGCATGATCGAGTCCTCGATATAGCCGGGGCCGCCATGGCATTCCATGGCCTCGTAGGTGTGTCCCGGCGCGCGCTTGCAGATCCAGTACTTGCCCGCCGCCGTGGCGATGCGGGCCAGGGCGGCGGCGCTTTCGTCCGCGCCCGCCTCGTCCATGGCGCGCCCGATGCGCAGGGTCAGGGCCAGGGCCGCCTCCGACTCCACCGCCAGATCGGCCAGCACATTCCGCATCAAGGGCTGTTGGATCAGCTTCTTTTGGAAGGCCGAGCGGTGCGTGGTGTGATGCAGTGCCTGGACCAGGCCCTGGCGCATCAGGGCGGCGGAAGAGAAGCAGCAGTAAAAGCGCGTGCCCTGCACCATCTCCAGGATCGTGTGCACGCCCCGGCCTTCCTCGCCAACCATGACGCCCCAGGTATCCTGAAGTTCCATTTCCGACGAGGCGTTGGATCGGTTGCCCAGTTTATCCTTGAGGCGCTGGATAAAGAGGTTGTTACGCTCGCCATCCGGCGTCCAGCGCGGCACCAGGAAACAGGACAGGCCCACATCGGTGTAGGCCAGGGTCAGGAATGCGTCCGACATAGGCGCCGAGCAAAAGAACTTGTGCCCCGTCAACCGGTATTCGGCACCCTGGCCAGTGGTTTCCCCGGCCGCCGCCGCCCGGGTTGTATTGGTGCGCACGTCGGAGCCGCCCTGTTTCTCGGTCATGAACATGCCCATGGTGGCGCCGGTCTTTTCGCCCGCGGGAATGTCGCGGGGATCGTAGGATGTCGACAGCAGCCTCGGAATCCACTCGTCGCCGATGCTGGGCGTGGTGCGCAGGGGCGGCACCACGGCATAGGTCATCGCCATGGGGCAGAGCACGCCGCCCTCGGGCTGATTGAACATATAGGTAAGTGCCGCGTGGACGACCTGGGCGCCGGGCTTGGGGTGGTTCCAGGCGAAGTTGGGCACCTCGTTCTCAATCGCCACGGCCATCAGATCGTGATAGGCGGGATGGAATTCAGTCTGATTGATGCGCATGCCGTTGCGGTCAAAGGCCTTGATCTCCGGGCCATGCCTGTTGGCCTGGTCGGCTTTCTCGAAAATTTCGGCCGCGCCCGCTACTTTGCCGAAAGCCGCCAGTTTGTCCCCGGCCCAGGCGCCACCCTCCCGCGCCACGCCCTCGTGCAAGGCGGCATCGTTTCGCCATAAATCCTGATCGCCCAGGTGGGGCGGCATGTTGGTGACTTCATGGGTGGGCAGATTGGCCAATGGCTTTAGAGGTATCATCGCCTTCAGTCCTCCTGGACCGGGATTTTATCAGCACGGCTTGGTATAACATCATGACCCGTTAGCTTACCACCGCAGTTGCCTATCTAGAGCGTTTCCCGGCTATTCAGCGGATAGAAGGAGATTTCCATGCCGACCGCCATCACCGAACATGTGATAAAGACCGCGCGCCATACGACATTTTACCTGGCGGCCGGGCCCGAGGACGGGCCGTTGTTGATCTTTGTCCACGGCTGGCCGGAACTATCGATCAGTTGGCGGCACCAGTTGCCGGCGCTGGCGGCCCTGGGCTTCCGCTGCGTGGCCCCGGACATGCGCGGCTATGGCCGCTCGTCCGTGCCGGGACGCCATGAAGACTATGGCCAGGCCGAAATCGTCGCCGATATGATCGAGTTGCTGGACGCCATGGGCCGGGAGCGGGCGGTGTGGATCGGCCATGACTGGGGCAGCCCGGTGGTCTGGAATACCGCCTCGCATCATCCCGATCGGGTCCAGGCGGTGGCCAGCCTGTGCGTGCCCTATGGCCCGTTGGAACAGGGATTGGAGGGTTTGATCGCCACCGTCGATAGATCCGTCTATCCGGAGGACGAGTTTCCCGCCGGGCAATGGGAATATATGCGCTTTTACGAGGAAAATTTCGCCCATGCGACGGCGGGCTTCGAGGCCAATCCCTACAACACCGCCAAGGCGCTGTTTCGCAGCGGCACGCCGTCGGGCCGCGGCAAGCCATCGCGCACGGCCTTCGTCCGCCAGCAGGGCGGTTGGTTCGGCCCGGAAAACAGCGCCCCCGATGTGCCCCGCGACGATGCCGTGATCACCGAGGAAGATCTATCCGTCTATGCCGCCGCCATGACGCGAACCGGCTTTTTTGGCGCGGATTCCTATTATATGAACCATGCCGCCAACGCCGCCTATGCCAAGACCGCCCGGAACGGCGGCGTGCTGGAAATGCCGGTGTTGTTCATCGCCGCGCGCTATGACTACACCTGCGAATGCATCGATTCCGACCTGGCAAAATCCATGGCCGATACCTGCAAGAACCTGACCACGCGGGTGATCGACTCCGGCCATTGGATGGCACAGGAAAAACCGGTACAGCTCAATGCCGTCCTGGGCCACTGGCTGGCAATCCAAGTCCCCGATATCTGGCCCGTCCCCTAGCAGTCCGTCGAATTTAGGTCCAGATTCCGGGCTATGCTATTCCCCTCTCAGGGCTCGGAATAGAGGTGGCAGGCGACGTGGTGGGCCGGCGTAATTTCGCGCAGCGCCGGCTCTTGGCTTACGCATTGGGGCAGGGCGAAGGGGCAACGGGTGTGGAAGCGGCACCCGGGCGGCATATCCAGGGGAGACGGCACCTCTCCGCTCAACACGATTTCCTCGCCCACGTGATCGGGATGGTCCGGCAGCACGGCCGAGAGCAGCGCCTTGGTATAGGGATGGCTGACCTCCTCGAACAATTTCTCGGTCGGCGCGTATTCGACGATTTGCCCCATATACATCACGGCGACCTGATCGGCCATGTGCCGGACCGTCGCCAGGTCGTGCGCGACCAGCAAATAGGCGACGTCCTCGCTTGCCTGGATATCCTTGAGGAGATTCATCATCTGCGCCCGAATAGAGACATCGAGGGCGGAAACCGGCTCGTCAAGCACGATGAGTTTGGGGTTCGAGGCCAGAGCGGAGGCGAGGGCCACGCGCTGACGCTGCCCGCCGCTGAATTCGTGCGGGTACTGCCGGGCGTGCTCGGCATGCAGTCCGACCTGGACCAGCAACTTGACGACCCGTTCCTTGATTTGCTCTCGGCTGCCCCATTTGGTGACGACCAGCGCCTCGGCAATGATCCTGCCCACGGTCATGCGGGGATTGAGCGAGGCCCACGGGTCCTGAAAGACCGCTTGCACCAGGGCGCGGTATTCACGCTTCGCCTCGCCCTGCAAATCATGGATGGGTTTTCCCTGCAACAGCACCCGGCCGCCGGTCGGCTGCTCCAGGTTGAGCACCAGCTTGGAGGCCATGGTCTTGCCGCATCCGGACTCGCCGACCAGGCCCAGGGTCTCGCCCGCCGCGATGGAGAACGAAACATCGTCAACCGCCTTCACATCCCCAATCTTCCTGGTGAAAACAATGCCCTGGGTAAAGGGATAGTATTTGCGAAGGTTCTCGACACGCAGCAGGGGTTCGCCCTGGGTTGCGCTCTGGGGTTCGGTCATGCCGGCTCAAGCCTCCAGCAACTGGCCGCATGCTCGGTTCCGACGGTGAACGAGCCCGGGTAAGCTTCCCGGCAACGCGCCTCGGCGTGGGGACAACGGGCTTCGAAGCGGCAGCCTTTCGGCAGGTTGGACAAAACCGGGGGCTGACCCTCGATCGTGTGCAAGCGCGCCGTTGACCGCGCCATCTTGGGCACGGAGGCGATCAGCGCCTGGGTGTAGGGGTGGGACGGATGGTTGAAGACCTCGCGTACCGGGCCCGTCTCGACAATTCTCCCCGCGTACATCACCGCGACCCGGTCGCACATGCGCGCCACAACGCCAAAGTCATGGGTTATAAACAGAATAGCCATGTCGGTATTTTTCTGCAGTTCCTTGAGCAGGTTCAGATACTGCAGCTGAATGGTTACGTCCAAGGCGGTCGTCGGTTCGTCGGCGATCAACACGCGCGGCCCGCGGTTCATGGCGATCGCGCCGACCACCCGCTGCTTCATGCCGCCGCTTAATTCGTGCGGATACTGGCGGACCCGCTGCTCCGGCGCCGAGAGTTTCACTTTGTGCAGTACCTCGATGGCCTGCTGCATGACGCCGCTGCCTCGCCCGCCGCCATTTTTGCCCATCACCTCGGACAATTGGTTGCCGATGGTGAACAACGGATTCAGCGAGGTTTGGGGATCCTGCAGGATCATCGAGATCTTGCGCCCGCGAATTTGACGCATCTGTCTTTTGCTCTTGGCGAGAAGATCCTCGCCATCAAACAGCACCTGGCCCTGCACGGTACGGGCGGCTTCATTGGGCAGCAGGCGGAGGACCGACAGCGCCGTCACGCTTTTGCCGCAGCCGGACTCGCCGACCAGGCCCAGCACCTCGCCCCGGCGCAGCGAAAAGCTGACACCATCGACGGCCTTCACGACACCGCGGCGCAGGAAGAAATGGGTGTGAAGATCTCGCACTTCAAGGGCGATATCCCCATGCCTTTCCCGGTTCATAATCCCTCCTTACCCGCTATCCGGCCCTGCACGACATTACCCCTCACAATTGCCGCAACTTGGGGTCCAGGCGGTCGCGAAGCCAATCCCCGAACAAATTGAAGGTGAGCACGACCAGGGTGATGGCGATGCCGGGGAGGAGGGAGAGCCACCAGGCGGAACTGATCTTGCCGCGCCCCTCCGCGACCATAAGACCCCAGGACGGCGTGGGCGGTGGAATTCCGGCGCCGAGGAAGCTCAACGACGCCTCGGCGACAATCACCGCGCCGACGTTCAGGGTAACCAGGACCATGATTGTATTCATTACGTTCGGCAGAATATGGGTGACCATGATGCGAAGCTCGGAACATCCATGGACCTTGGCGAGGGCGACGAAATCCCGCTGCTTGAGGGCCAGGACCTCGCCGCGAATGATCCGCGCGAAGCCGGCCCAGAGCAGCAGGCCGATGGCGATGACCAGGGTATCCAGGCCCTGCCCCATGGTCACCGCCAGCAGCAACGCGAATAGGATTGCGGGAAAAGTGAATGCGGCATCGACCAGCCGCATCAACAGGCTATCCAAACGGCCGCCGATGGCCAGACCGACGCCACCGCCGACCAGTAGCGACAGCCCGGTCACGATCAGGCTTATCCGGGCGCCATAAAGCAGGCGGGTGAGGACGTCCCGGCCAAAGATATCGGTGCCCAGAATATACTTCGTGCTGCCCTTCGCTTCCCAGAACGGCGGCAACAGCTTTTCCGGCAGCGACTGATCGATCGGCGAATAGGGCGTAAGATAGGGCGCGAATATGGCGGAGAAGACCATTCCGCCGATAATGAACATGGAGATCCAGGGCAGCTTGCGCATATCCATATTCCGCTAGGTGAACCGGATTCGGGGATCGACATAGGCGTAAAGGATGTCGACAACCAAATTGATGGCCAGGATCAGCACCGCGTCCATGATGACCACGGCCTGCAACAGGGGATAGTCGCGAAAGATCACGGCTTCGTAGGTAAGGCGGCCGACGCCGGGCCAGGCGAACACCGTCTCGGTTACGATGGTGCCGGTCACCAGCCCGCCCATGAAAACGCCCCAAAGGGTGAGAACGGGGATCAAGGCGTTTCTGAGACAGTGCTTCCAGATCACCTTCATCTCGCTAAGGCCCTTGATCCGGGCCAACTTGACGAATTCGCTGTCCAGGATATCCAGCATGCTGGAGCGTATAAGCCGCATGAAGCCGGCCACCAGGAAGGTGCCAAGGGTGATGGTGGGCAGCACATAATGCGTCCAATCGCCCATTCGGCTCGACGGCAGCCAGCCCAACTGGACGCTGAAAAGATAGATTAGCAGTATGCCCAGCCAGAAGTTTGGAGTGGCGATACCCAGCACCGCGATGGTTCCCGAGATCTTGTCGGTCAGGCGGCCACGGCGCAGGGCCGCGAGAATGCCAAGCGGAATGGCCATGAATATGGCCAGGAACATCGCCGCGGGCATCAGCAGAAGCGTGTTGGGGAGACGGGAGAAGAAGACATCGACCGCCGGTTGGCGGTAACGGATCGAGACCCCAAGGTCGCCTTGTACCGCGCCCGTGACGAAAACCACGAACTGTTCGAGGACCGGACCATCAAGCCCAAGGGTCTCGATCATCGCCTGACGTTCTTCTTCGGAGGCCTCTTCGGGCAGCAGCAGGTCAACCGGATTGCCCGTGAGACGGCCCACGGCGAAAACAATGGTCGTCACGATGACGAGCAGCAGGACGCCTTGAAACAGGCGCTTGACAATATAACGCTGCATCCAATCCGATCTTTCGGAAACTAAATTCCCGGAAACTCCGGCTCACCGCGGCCGCACGCGCGGCCGCGGCGTGGCAAACTTACCGCCAATTGCGCCGCACATATAGGGATCAAGCTTAGGACGCTTCGGCGCCTGGCCGCGCTGATATCCCGGCGGGACCGAATGTTTGAGAATCTTCGCCACCGTCTTGCGGTCAATACCAAACCGCCGCGCCGCCTCCCGCTGGCTCAAGCCATCACGATGACAGGCCAGCCGTACTCTTAGATAAAGCTCCACGTGATACATCTCCCCGCCTTCTGCTCGCTTCGAACAAAAAACGCCAAAATGGGGGACTTTTAATCCGCGACAATCAGATTATCTGATCGCTTCCGTGGACCACTATTGCTCCGGGATTTACACGCGCGACATGTGGATAAAGGTCACGCGCCCCAGTATGAGCGCTCCGGCCCGCGCCAAGCAAGCGATCTTATGGGCGGGGAATGGCGCTTGATCGCACAATTGCCGCCGCCCGCGTGGCGGCGTCTCCGGGTTGCGCCCTTGCTCGCCAGCGAACAAATTTAGCCTGACGCCGCAAGAGGGCGGGCCCAATGGATGAAGTATCTAGGACGGCTTGACCCACGTCGCGTTGTTTTCGTCGAAGTTGAGCCAATAAAGTGGAATCACTTCGAGCGCAATGGCGAACGGGCCAAGTCAAGAATGATCCGCATACGGGGCTGATCTCGAGAAGGATCCTTGAAATGGCCTCCAGCCCCGCGAAAAGACCGCCGTCTTGATCACTTCCTACTCGCGGGCGCTTCCTCGCGGTAGGGCCACTTCTTCATTGTTATGCACCAACGAGGAGGTTCGGGCGCAAGGTAGAATTGTTCCCGTTGTACGAGCGTAAGGCAGCGTGGGACGACTGCCTTGGCATGTTCGACGAGTGCTTGCGTACTTCTAAAAAAGTCCCAGATCCGCGCCGTCCCATCGCCTGAGCCGGTGACAATGTGGCCTCCGTCGGGTGTCACGGCAACGCTTGACAGAAAGCGCTTATGGCCCCGGAGAACGGCGATCTCGGCCCCGGACTTGGCGTCCCAGATCCGCGCCGTATTATCCGCCGAGCCGGTGACGACGCGGGCGCCGTCGGGTGTCACCGCAACGCTTGTAACAGCGCCACTATGGCCGTTGAGAACGGCGATTTCCGCCCCGGACTTGGCGTCCCAGATTCGCGCCGTTCCATCCCATGAGCCGGTGACGATGCGGGCGCCGTCGGGTGTCACCGCGACGCTACGTACCCAGCCCCGATGGCCTTCGAGCACGGCGATTTCGGCGCCGGACTTAACGTCCCAGATCCGCGCCGTATTGTCGGCCGAGCCGGTGACGATGCGGGCGCCGTCGGGGGTCACCGCCACACTGTACACCACGCCGGTATGACCCTCGAGCACGGCGATCTCGGCGCCGGACTTGGCGTCCCATATGCGCGCCGTCTTATCGAATGAGCCGGTGACGACGCGGGCGCCGTCGGGGGTCACCGCAACGGTATACACGCTGCCCAGATGACCCTTGAGCACGTGGGCCGGGCCCCCGGATTTGGCGTCCCATATGCGCGCCGTCTTATCCTCCGAGCCGGTGACAATGCGACTCCCGTCGGCTGTCAACGCTACGCTAAGTACCTGGCCCGTATGGCCCTTGAGCACGGCAATTTCGGCCCCGGACTTTGCCTCCCATTTCCGGGCCGTATTGTCAGCAGAACCAGTAACAATGCGGGTTCCGTCGTGTGTCACCGCAACGCTCAATACCCTGTTCGTATGGCCCTTGAGCACGGCGGTCTAGAGCCCGGTTCTGGCGTCCCAGATCCGCGCTGTCTTATCCCATGAGCCGGTGACGATGCGGGCGCCGTCGGGTGTCACCGCAACGCTTTTCACACTGTCCGTATGGCCCCTGAGCACGGCGATCGCGGCCCCCGACCTGGCGTCCCAAATCCGTGCCGTCTCATCGAATGAACCGGTGACGATGCGGGCGCCGTCTGGTGTCACCGCAATGCTTGACACCCCGTCCGTATGGCCCTTGAGCACGGCGATCTCCGCCTGGGACCCGGCGTCCCAGATCCGCACCGTCTTATCCTCTGAGCCGCTGACAATGCGGGCCCCGTCGGGTGTCACCGCAACGCTTGTAACAATGTCCGTATGGCCCTTGAGCACGGCGATCGCAGCGCCCGACGCGGCGTCCCAGATCCGCACTGTCCAATCAACAGAGCCGGTGACGATGCGGGCGCTGTCGGGTGTCACCGCAACGCTTTTCACAAGGCCCGTATGGCCCGTGAGCACGGCGATTTCGGCCCCGGACCTAGCGTCCCAAATCCGTGCCGTCTTGTCCCAAGAACCGGTGACAATGCGGCTGCCGTCGGGTGTCACCGCAACGCTCGACACCCCGTCCACATGGCCCGTGAGCACGGCGATTTCGGCCCCGGACCTGGCGTCCCAAATCCGTGCCGTCTTGTCCCAAGAACCGGTGACAATACGGGCGCCGTCGGGTGTCACCGCAACGCTTGACACCCCATCCGCATGGCCCTCGAGCACGGTGATCTCGCGCATGGAACGGCGGGCGCTATCCAAACTGACCTCGGCGCCTGGCCAATAGGGGCGGTCGCGATGAGCCTCATCGCTGCTCTTCGCGTCAGGTAGGGCCTCTAGGCTGAGCAACATCCCTGTGACGACATCACCGCCGTTGGTTTCTTGTAGCGCGAAGTCCGCAAGGAAACGTGACCGGGTGAGAACGGCTTGGTTCCGCGCCGTTTTCGCTTCTTCGCCGGCTTGTACCGCTTGCTTCCGCGCGGCTTCCGATGCGATGCTCCGGTCATAACCGTACCAGCCGAACCCCGCGGCAATGGTTGCAAGCAATGCAAGCGCGCCGGCAACTATTCGGGTCCGTCGCAAGCGGCGCCCGTGAATAGCGCTGGCCCGCGCCGCCGAGTGGTCGATGAAGGCCACGACGACCGGATCCAGCTCGCTCCGGCGCGGACCAAGGACTTCCTCGGCCTCGGCCAAAGGCTTGCCTTCGGGCAGAAGCAGGTCGGAATTACGGGCGTCATCGGCCCAGCGTTCGGCAGCCTGGGTGACGCGGGTTCGCGTCCTGAGAAAATCGCGGTCTTCCGCCAGCCAGTCCTGCAGACGTGGCCAGTGAGTGATCAGCGCCTCATGGGCAATGCGCACGGCCGCCTTATCGTTTCCGGTTCGGTAGGCCACCAGCAGACGGGCCGCGACGAAAGCCTCGATCAGCGTCTTGCGCGCTGGCGTCGCCGCGGCATCTTCCAGTTCGGCCCGGCGCGCCGACACCGGGGCGTCGTCGCCCTCGTCCACGGTGACCAGGGCGCGCAGCATCGACGGCAGCGCGTTCTGAACCTCGGACGGAAGCGCGGCGAAAGTATCCTCGGCGCGGCGCGCCAGCGCGCCCTCGAGACCGCCCAGCGTTTCGTAGGCCGCATAGGTGAGCACGCCAGCGTCGCTGCGGGCCTTGAACAACTCATCGAGCACGAATTCCAGAAGCGGCAGCGCCGCCGGGTCTCTTGTGGCGGCCGCGTGCAGGGCGTCGTCAAGGCGTTCGCCCGTGTCCCGGTTCTCCTCGAAACGCAGGCCGGCGGCAAACGCCGGGCTTCTGATCATCTGCGCAAGCTCGGCCGCCGAGGGGGGCAGCAGACGATACTGGCCGGCGCCTTCGGTCAGAGCCAACAATTCAGGCTCGTCATCGACACGATGATAGAAGTCGGATCGCATGGTGCCGATGACCCAGACCCGGCCGCTCCTGGCGAGCGACGACAGGACCCGGATAAAGGCGCGCCGGAGCTCCGGATCGATACCTTCGCGGGTGAACAGCTCCTCGAATTGGTCCACCACCAGCAAAAGTTTCGCTTCCGCGCCCGGCCTCAGACCGGCCGCGCCGCCGGCAAGGTCGAGACCCTTGGCGATGGGCTGAGTGGCCTCGTCCGGCGAATTTTTGAGATAGCCGGCCAGAACGGTGGCGTTGGCAAGCGCCCCCATCTCTGGCAGCGCGCCGTCGCGCAAAAGAGTGCTGGCCAGACCCTCGAACAGGTCGCTGTTGTCGGCCGGCCGCAGAGCGCACCAGCGCCACAGGCCGACCCGCTCGATCACGCCGGTCTGGCAGATCGTTGGCAGCACCCCGGCGTGGACCAGCGACGACTTGCCCGAGCCGCTCATCCCGTACACCAGCAGAAACGCCGTCCCCCGTGCCGCCTGACCGACCAAGGCCTCCCGGATCTCGCCCACGGCGCGGGTGCGGCCAAAGAAAACCGGCGCGTGATCGTAGCTAAAGGCTTCGAGCCCTAGGAACGGCGAGCCTGTGTGCCAGGTCACCGCCGTCCCGCTGTCCTCGCCCACCAGGTTTTCGGGCATGTGGTTGGCGATCAGCTTTCTGAGATGGGTCTCCAGCATTCCTTCGAACGCGTCCGGCGTCTCGAAGGCGTGGAACGCCGCCCTGAAGCTGTCATCGGGCGATCCGAACCAGCGCTCGATGAAACCGTCCAGCGCCCTCTTCTGCGCCAATTTCTGCATTAACTCATCTTCGTCGTCGAGGTTCGCCGTCGCGATCAGCGTTTTACGATAGACCAGCAGATCCGGTACGCCGTTTTTTTTATGCGCCTCGACCGCGTTCTCGAATTCCCATTCCGTGCCCGAAGCATAGGTGCCGCCGTCTTCGCGCCGGAAACTATCCGGCAAACGGGTGCCCAGCCTGGACTACAATATGCAGACCACGATGTCGGTCTCGGCCGGCAGGGCGATCTGTTCTTGGAAGTGTCCGGTGGCGAGCAGCGGTTCGTGCTCCCAGAGCACAGCATCAAGCGACACCAGATTGCCGAACTCTCCGTCCAGCCGTTCGATGACCCGGCTAGCCAGCACCCGCTCCTGGCCGACATCGCCAGGCGAGGAGATGAAGATGCGAAGCACTTCGCTCGCCATTCCAGCGACCCTAATCGTTTGGGACAGGATCCGTCGCCTGACCTATGGAGAAACAGACAAGTTTGATCGAAGCGCGAACCAATGGCAAGTCCGAGTATTGTACGTTGCAATTAGCGCAAAAGTGCGGCCCCGAACAAAACTCTCTTTGAACCGGCAAGAGCCGCTAAAGCACGCCACCAGCCACCAACTTCACGACCGCCGCGTCAGGATTTAGCTATTGCGCAACGGAAGCTAACCCGATGTCCTAGGGCGTAAGAGATGCATCGCCAAACTGCCGTAACCTTTTGCCCCTGGGACCGTGCCGACGTAGTGGCAATTGAACTCATCCTGCGCTTCGACTTCCAATGCCGCGGCGAAATGTTCGGTGACATATACGCAGCCTTCGGGTGTGATGGGTTCGATACGCCCCGCACGGCTAACATGAGCGCCAAAGAAGTTGGTATTGCCGACGATCGGGTCTGTGCTCTCGTAGACGGGGCCGTAATGTCCTCCGAGGCGGAGTGCGATGTATTCGGGGAGACCCAGTTCGCTCAGCGACAGCTCCTTCATCGCCGTTTGCAGATCGAGCGCGCAGCGCGCTGCCTGGCGCAGGTCGTTGAATACCAGATAGATGCCGTCACCCCAGGTGTTGCGAAAGCATAGAGAGCCGACGTAGCTGGGCAGTACCGCGGCCATGGCGCCGA
>JAKZRK010000020.1:0-4443 GCA_047518225.1 Alphaproteobacteria bacterium
TCTACAATGCCCAGTGGATCGTCGAAAAGAACGGCTACCTGAGCCCCGCTCAAGCTCGTCAGGCGTGGCACGCCGCGATCTCAATCAGGCCCGCCGCGTGAGACAAACTTGTGTCCAAGGAACCGGGTGCGCTACAGTGATGGAAAACGGTATCACGCCCTTTGTTATTAAGTTGCGAGGCATTGAACGATGGAAACCGCCTGTGAAAAGATTCTTGTCAAGGCCATATTGCCGAGCCTTTGGAAAAGTACGAACTTCGGTATCCCAATCGCGGCCTTTCGTAGAAAAATCACCCACATCGAATTCATCATGACCCTGACGACGGATGAGTTCATCCACCGCCTCCTCCTCCAGGCACCGCCCAGCAGAATCCACCGCATTCGCTATTATGGTTTGTTCGCCAACGGCCGGCGCGCCCGTAACCTCGATCAGACAATGGAAGAAATGGACCGGTTCAACGAAGAGGTTCGGCCATTGCTTGAATTTTGAGGCTCGTCCAAAATGCCTTTCCGGCGCCGAAAGTAGCCATTGAGAATATGGTGGCAATTTCCGCTTTGGGTTAAGGGCGGAAATGAGATTTATCTAATATTACGTTCGAAGCTGAAGGTAGAGCTGACATCCCGGCATGGCTGGATGGCAGCATCCGACAGCTATTTTTTCCAAAGCTAATGTCGCTTGAAGTGACAACGGTCCGCGCGATGGCGCGATTGGATGCCCGGATCAAGGCTGGGCATGGCTTGGGGCGGCTTGCTGTGAAGACAGATCCTTAGGATCTGTCCGGATAGCCGTGCTCCCAGTGGCTGCTGGGTAATCGGGGCAGGTCATCGGCAAACTTGAACCAGGGCAGCATGCTGCCGGCCCAGATATGATCGTCGGGCCTGACCAAGGCGGGATCGTCCAGGGTGGCGGCGGCGATATCCAGTTCGCCGTCATGGCCATCCATGGCGAAGCCCAGGGTGGTGCCGCATTGGCCGCAAAACGTACGCCGAACTTTCTCTGACGAGCGATAGACGGTGGGTGCGCCGTGGGTATAGGTAAAACTCTCGGGCGTTGTTGTGATCCAGGTGATGAAAGGCGCGCCCGAGGCCCGGCGGCAATCGCTACAATGGCAATGGCTGATCACCAGAATGGGCGCGCCGTCCATGGCATAGCGTATGGCGCCGCAAAGGCAGCCGCCGGTCATCATTGTCATGTTTGTCTCCTCGATTGGGGCGATTACCAGACGCCGAAATAGAAGCCGCGTTCCTTGGCCTTGCCGGTGCGTTGTTCCACCATTTCATGGGTCAAGGTCGTGCGCATGCGCCGGTTGCGCAGCCAGTGGAACAGTTTTTCATGTAGCAGGGCGCGTTGTTCACCCTGGGCCGGATCGGTGCCCAGATCATTTTGTTCGAAAGGATCTTCGGCCAGGTGAAACAATTGCGGGCGGAAGCCTTCGTAGAAAATATACTTCCAATCCGCCGTGCAGACCATATAGGCGCGCGCGCCCTCCGGCCCCAGACCCAGGCTTTGCCGCGCCGGGTGAAAGGTGTAGTCCGTCTCGGAAAATGCCCCATCGCGCCAATCCGCGGCCTCGCCCGTGCCGCGCAACAGCGGTAACAGCGAGCGCCCTTCCAGGCGGTGGGGATGGAGGTCACCGTCCTGGCTGTCCAGAAAGGTGGGGATCAGATCGATGGCTTCGACCAATCTTTCCTCCACGGCGCCACGGCGGCCATCGGCTGCCGGGTCCGGGTCGTAGATGATCATGGGTATGCGGGCGACCTCTTCGTGCAACAGGTCTTTCTCGCCCAGGCCATGATCGCCCAAATAATCCCCGTGATCCGAGGTCAGGACGATCATGGTGTCTTCCAGGCGGCCTTGGGCTTCCAGAAAAGCCATCAGGCGGCCGAACTGATCGTCGATCTGGCTGATCAGGCCCATGTAGATGGGAATAACCGTCAGGCGCACCTCGTCCCGGCGGAAATTTTTACTGCCTTCATGGGCCTGGAAGGCGGCCACGACCGGGTGCGGATCGTCCATTTCCAAGGCGCTTTGGTTGACCGGCAAAATCTGGTTGGCGCTGTACATCTCGTTGTAGGGGAAGGGGGCCACGTAAGGCCAATGGGGTTTGATGAGGGAAAGATGCAGGCACCAGGGCTCGTCCCCCGCCTGATCGATAAATTCCATGGCCCGGCCGGTCATATAGGGTGTCTCGGAATCCTCGTCCCGGACCCGGGCGGGCAGGCGGGCATGGCGCATTTGCCAGCCGCTCAACACTTCGCCGTTTGGCCCCAGGGCAGAATTGGCGAAATCGTGCCACGGATTGTCGGAAACATAGCCCTTGGCCCGCAGATAATTGTTGTAGGCCAGGTTGGGATCCACGAACTGGTCCGGGTGCAGGCCGTCATCCCGTTCAAACGGCTCGAATCCGCATTGGCTGATCCAGACGCCCAGGTCTGATGCGGCATCGATTTTCAGACGCTCCATGCCAGCCCGGTCCGGCACCATATGGGTCTTGCCCACCAGCACCGAGCGCATGCCAACCTGGCGCAGATAATCGCCCATGGTCCATTGATCGAGGGAAAACGGCACATTGTTGTACCCGGCCCCATGGCTGGACATATAGCGCCCCGTATAGAACGAAACACGGGAGGGGCCACAGACCGGGGCCTGACAATAGGCCCGGCTGAAGAATACGCCGCGCCGGGCAAAGGCATCGATATGGGGCGTCTTCAAGGTGGGATGGCCCGCGCAGCCGAGATAATCCGCCCGCAACTGATCGTACATAACAAACAGAATATTCTTAATTTTGCCCACGTTGAGATGTCTCCAGACGGTTAGGGTTGGGGCAGGGGAGCCCTCATTGATGATCGGCATTTTCCCGGACCGCCGCCATTTTGTCCGGGTCCGTGATGCCGGCCGGGTTGGCGCGGGTCGGGATGAATTCCTTGTAAGCGGCGAACGCGGTCTGGCCCACGGCGAATATGCGGGCCAGTTCGCCGGGCGCGTCGGGGTGATCGTCCACGCGTATGTCCCAGTCGGGATAGACCTCCGTTGAGTGGATCTTCAAGGCCGCGGATTGCCGGCCCCGCTTGTCACCGCCCGCGGCGTCCCCCGCCAACAGGCTGCGCAACAGCCGTTCGGGGAATGACAGCGCGGCCCGGTCACGGTATTCGTCCAGGCAGGCTTGCAGCACCGCCCCGCCGGCCAGCATGTTGCCGGCTACCGAGATATCGCTCCCCGCCAGGTCGCCACACCAACCGATGCAGTCGTTGCCCGTATGGGCGGCCCGGTTGCCTTTGCTGTCCATGGCGTGGATTTGCCGCACGGCGGCGCCATCGTCATTGCCCCAGGCGGCAGCCAGGGCCGCGTCCACGGCCTCTCCCCTTTCCAGGCCATCCAGGGGACGGCGGGGCCCAGAATTGGGTTGACCATGGCCTGGGTCGCCACCGCGCCCACGCCGCTTATGATCCAGGGCACCAGGGAGCCAACGGCGAAAAAGCGCGAGGCGACGGCGATGCCCAAACGGCCGCTTTCCCCGTCACGGGCAATTATCGACCAGGTCATCCCATCCACCTCTCGCAGCCATTGATGCCGTGCTACTGTCATGCAAAATGGACGCTTGGTCCAGACCGGCTTTGCCTAATTCGGGGAGTAGGAATGACAATCTTACTTGGCTCTATCGCCGACGATTACACCGGCGCCACGGAAGAGTTGGAGGAAACGGCGCGGCTGTTCATGCTTTTACAAAGGGAATTATATACGATAGTGCCGAAATACTTTGACACCTCTCCTGATTTACGGCACTATTGTCTAAGAAATCGGAGGGGATCGTGGCTAGCAAAGCGCCCGGAAAACACTATCGCAAGGGCATCACTATCTTTGAACTGACCGCGTTGTTTCCCGACAATGCGACGGCGGAGAAGTGGTTCGCCGATCAACGCTGGCCCGAAGGCGCTCATTGTCCCTATTGCGGATCATTGAATGTTCAATCAGGTACAGCGCACAAGACAATGCCTTACCGTTGCCGGGAGAAGCAGTGCGCGAAACGATTCAGCGTTAAGACCGCAACGGTTATGGAGAAATCGAACCTGGGCTATCGGGCCTGGGCCTTCGCCATCTACCTCATGAATACCAATCTCAAAGGGATATCAAGCATGAGGTTGCACCGCGAACTAGGGATCACACAGAAATCGGCGTGGTTCATGGCCCACAGGCTGCGCGAGGCGCTAAAATCAAACCGCGAGACTTTCGCCGGACCTGTCGAAGTTGACGAGACCTACCTGGGCGGCAAAGAAAAGAACAAACACGCCAACAAGAAGTTGAAAGCGTGCCTATCCGGTTGTCACCCATACCCACTACATCTAGGGTGCTCCCAATCCCCCGAGTAAAGCTCGGCCTAGGTCGGGCGGCGATATCTCCGGCGATGTCGAGCGCCTCCTGAACCGGAACGGATCTCCCGATTCA
>JAKZRK010000021.1:0-21308 GCA_047518225.1 Alphaproteobacteria bacterium
CACGAGGATTGGCTCGAGGCCAACCGTTACATCAACATGAAACTACTGACGGAGCACAAACGCGAGCTGATGAAGCAAGCCGCCTGACGGCGGCTGGGCATGGCCGGCGCTGCGATACCTGATGTCTACGCGCCACCCATCCCCGCGACAACACTCGGCAACATGGTCAAAACCTTTTTGCAGCAGATTCTGGACATAACTTACCCGGCCTGGCCGAGGGTTTGAGCACATTGAGGGATGCCGTGCGGCTACGCCGCAACTGGCGGCAACTGGCGGAACAGATGCGCCAGGGGCGGTTCCAGGCCCTGGGCGTTACCTGGCCGGAGCGTCCGGGCCCGCCCGATTGGCATCTGGATCCAGCCACCGATACCCCCTGGCCGCGCCAGCCATATTGTTTCGATGTGCCCTATCGCCATGCCCCGGACCGGGGCGATATCAAATTTGTCCTGGAATTGAACCGGTTGCAGTATTTGCAGCCCCTGGCGGCCACCGCGGCGCTTGATCAGGACGCTGCGCTGGCGGCCCTGGTGGTCGACCATGTGGAATCCTGGATCGCCGCCAATCCCACCTTTCGCGGCGTCAACTGGACGTCGGGGATCGAACTGGCCCTGCGCGTGGTCAGCCTATTGGTGGTCACCACCTTGATCGGAAGCCAGGCCTTTTCGCCGGACTTCAGGCAACGGCTGCACCATTGTCTGGCCGCCCACGGCTATTGGCTGGCACGCTTCCCATCGCGCTTTTCCTCCGCCAACAACCACCGGATCGCCGAGGCCGGCGGCCTGTATCTGCTGGGCCGTCTGGTGCCCACATTGCAAGCCGCCGGCGAGTGGGCCACATGGGGCAAGCGCACCCTGGAAGAAGAGTTGGCCCTGCAATTTCACGATGACGGCGTGGGTGCGGAGCAATCACCCACCTATGCGGCGTTTTCCCTGGAATGGATCGTACTATGCGCCACCATTGGCGGGCGCTTGGGCGATCCCTGGTCCAATGCCACGTGGCACCGGCTGGTCCGGGCGGGCAGTCATTTGCGGGCCATTACCGACAGCGGCGGCAACCAGCCCCGCATCGGCGATGACGATGAAGGGCGGGTGCTTTGTTCCCTGCCCGGCCCCGAAAGCCACGTCAATATTGTCCTGGGCCATCTGGCCGCCGCCGCCCGGCGGCCCGAGCTGGCACCGCCCAACGTCGAGCCCCATTTGGGCCATGCCCTGTTTGGCCCGCCCGACCCGGCCGGGCGCGGTGGCTTTGAATATGCCTCGTTTCCGGCCGGGGGTTACACGGCGGTCCGGGAATGGCGGGAGGGCGAGGAAAATCTATGGGTCATGGATCATGGCCCCCTGGGCTATCTTTCCATTGCCGCCCACGGTCATGCGGACGCCCTGTCCCTCTAGCTGCATATCGATGGGCGCCCGGTACTGGTCGATGCCGGCACCTATCTGTACCATTCCGGCGGCGCCTGGCGTGAGCATTTCCGCGCCACGGCCGCCCACAACACCCTGGCCATGGGGGGTGAGAGTTCATCCACGGCCGCCGGTGCCTTCAACTGGTCGCAGAAGGCCAGATGCCGCCTGCTGGAGTCCGCCGCGGAAACCGACCAAGGGGCCGCGCACTGGTTGGTCGAGGCCGAGCATGACGGTTATGTCGAACGCTTCGGCTATCACCACCGCCGCCGCCTCGAGCGGATCGGCGGGGATGGCGTGCAATTGACCGACAGCCTGCATGGCCAGGGTGTCGCCGAACAGATCGAGATCAGCTTCCTGATCGCGCCGGGTTTGGATTTACGCCGCACCGCCGACGGCTGGCTGGTCCGTGCGGGGCATAAACCCCTGTTGCTGGTCGCCCATGTGGGACGCTTGCATGGCTGGGTGGAAAGCGGCCTGGAACAGCCCAAGCGCGGCTGGCATTCCCCCGCGTTTGGGCAACGGCTTGGCGCCCAACGCTTGGTTTTTTCCGGCCGCATGGGGGCAGGCGATGCCGCGGTCTTCAACCTGACCACCCGGTTCCGAACATGACGGGGCAACGCATTACCTTGCTGGGCGTGCCGTTGGACCTGTTGAGCATGGCGCAAACCGTGGCCCTGGCGGAAGGCGCCATGACCTCGGGCCAGCGCCTGCAGCAGGTGGTGATCAACGTCGCCAAGCTGGTCAATATGCGAACCGATCCCGATTTGCGCCAGGACGTCCTGTACAGCGACATCATCAACATCGACGGCACGGGCATTCTTTGGGCCGCGCGGTTGCTGGGACACAAAGCGCCGGAACGGGTCGCGGGGATAGATTTGATGCAGGCGCTGATCGCCAGCTGTGCCCGGCATGGCTATAAGCCCTATTTTCTTGGCGCCCGCGAAGCGGTTCTGGAACAAGCCATGGCACGATTGCGGGCGGATCATCCCGCCCTGCGGATCGCCGGCCACCGAAACGGTTATTTCGGGAGGGAGGAGGAGGCGCAGGTTGTCGCGGATATCCGCAATTCCGGCGCCCATTGTTTGTTCGTGGCCATCTCCAGCCCCACGAAAGAGCGCTTTTTGCGCCAGCATCGGGATCAACTTGGCGTGCCCTTTCTGATGGGCGTTGGCGGCTCCCTGGACGTCGTCGCCGGGCGGGTGCGCCGGGCGCCCAAGTGGATGCGCCATATGGGCCTGGAATGGCTGTACCGTCTGGGCCAGGAGCCACGGCGCATGTGGCGGCGCTATCTCCTCACGAACGCCATTTTTCTTTTTTTGCTGTCGGGCGAATTGGCACGGACATGGCTGCGCGGCAAAAGACCATAAAAGGCGGGGGCCTGACCGGAAGGCGGGTTTTGTTCCTGGCCGAGAACCTGCCGTGCCCGTTTCACACCAGGGTCTGGCAAGAGGCGCGGACCATCCACGAGGCCGGCGCCCTGGTGTCGATCATCTGCCCCACCGCGCCCGGCTACGAGCGGCGCTACGAGGTGATCGACGGCATTCATATTCACCGCCACCCCCTGCCTATCGAGGCGCGGCGGGCGCGCGGTTTCCTGCTGGAATACAGCGCCGCCCTGGTTTGGCAGTTCGCCCTGGCCTGGCGGGTTTTCCTGGGCCGTGGTTTCGATGTTATTCACGCCGCCAATCCGCCCGATCTGTTGTTCCTGATCGGCGGCTTTTTCAAGCTGCTGTTCGGGCGCAAGTTCATCTACGACCAACACGATATCAACCCCGAACTCTACCTCGCCAAATTCGCCCGCCGGGACATCTTCTACCGTCTGTTGCTGCGTTGCGAACGTTGGAGTTTCCGCCTGGCCGATATTGCCATCGCCACCAATGAAAGCTATCGCCAGATCGCCCAAAGCCGTGGCGGCATGGCACCCGACAAGGTCTTTGTGGTGCGCAGCGGCCCGGATCTGACCCGCATGCGGCCGCGCCCGGGTGCGGCGGAATGGAAACGGAACCGGCCTTTCGGGGTCGGCTATGTGGGCGTCATGGGCCGCCAGGAAGGCCTACACCATCTGCTGACCGCCATCGATCACCTGGTCCATGGGCAAGGACGGCGGGATATTCAGTTCCTGTGTATTGGCGACGGACCCGAGCGGCCGCATCTGATGGAACTGCCGCGGGATCTGGGTATTGCCGACTATGTCGGCTTCCCCGGCCGCCTGCCCGACGGCGAGATGGTGGCGGCGCTTTGTGCCGCCGATCTATGCGTGAATTCCGATGACGCCAACGAATTGAACGACAAATCGACCATGCTGAAAATCATGGAATACATGGCCCTGGGCAAACCGATCGTGCAGTTCGACCTGACCGAGGGCCGCGTCTCGGCGCAGGATGCGGCAATTTACGCCAAACCCAATGACCCGGTTGATCTGGGCGCAAAGATCGCCACTTTGCTGGACGATCCGGATGCCCGCCGCCGCATGGGCGCCTTGGGCCGGGCCCGGGTGGAGGAAGAACTGGCCTGGCACTACGAGGCACCGAAGCTGCTGGCCGCCTATGCCGCCCTGTGGCCGGAACAATGACCCCGGCCCGGTCCCGGTTGCTTGCCGTGCTGGCTTTGGTGGCCCTCACCCTGGTCCTGTTCGGCGCCTTCGAGCGATACCAGGTTCGCCAGCCGCAAATTCTGCAAAACGGCGACTTTAGCAACGGCCTGCGCGGTTGGCGGGCGGCTGGCGGCCCGGGCCAATTACAGCTCGACCAAGGCATTTTACGGATCCGGGCCGAGCGGGCCGGCCAAGCGCCCGGCGTCCGGCAAATTATCCAACGGGACCCAGGCATGGACCACCTGCGCCTGTCAGCCTGGGTGCGCCATACAGGGGTGGCCGCCGGTGCCCACCGCTGGAATGCTGCGCGTCTCTTGCTGGCACAACGCGACAGCCATGGCGACCCCTTGTGGAATTTACCCCATGAGGTCGAGCAAAGCCGGGGCGACGGCCCCTGGCGAAGGGTCAGTGAAGTATTCTGGTTGCCGTCGCGGGTGGCTTCGGTGGAGGTCGTCGCCGTCTTGAACCAGGTCGTTGGCCAGATGCAGGTGCGCGGTCTGACCTTGGAAGCCGTGGAAGAACATGGGGCCTTCACAATGGCCCGCTACGCCCTGACAGCGGCTTGGTTGATGCTGCTGCCCTGGCTGATCTGGCCCCTGTACCGGTCCGGCCCCAGGCGCGGCGGCCGCCTGATTGTCGTCTTGCTGGCGGCGGTCATCCTGGCCGGTGTGTTGACCCCACAAACCGCGAAAATACAGTTACACAAGATGGCCAATGCCGTGCTGAAATCGGACGTGGTGGCGGCCATCAAGGCGGCACGGGTTGAGCCAATGGCGGCGGCGCCACGCCTGGCCAAGGCAACGCCAAGTACCGTGGACAAGGCTTTGCCTGCCTATCAAATCTGGTTCTTCGCGGCAAAACTGGGCCATGTGGGATTATTCGCGCTGTTGGCGCTGGCCGTAACCTTGACCTGGCGGCGGCAGACCTGGCGGCTTTTGTGTTTGTACCTGACGACCTTCGCCGTAGCGGCGGAGATCCTGCAACTGCTGTCATTGGACCGGAATGCCACCCCCATGGACGCGGGCCTGAACCTATTGGGCACCGCCGCCAGCCTGGCCCTTGGCCTCTGTTTGATCCGCTTTGCGAAATCACCAAGAATGCAGACCTGATATCATGCTGCAACAGAATCTCTGAAAACTTTTCAAAGGAGAACCTGGATGACAATGCCGATAATTTCCGCCGGCCTGGCCGGTATCCTGCTGGTTTTGCAACAAATCCTTATGCTGTCCGCGGGCACCCGCCGGGCCAAGACCGGTACCGGTGTGGGCCATGTTGGCGACCCGACCCTTGAACGGCTGGTTCGCCGTCACGGCAATCTGGCGGAAAACGCGGCCATATACGTTGTGACCCTGGCGCTTTTAGAAATTTTGGGAGCCTCGGGCATGATCGTACTTTGGCTGGCCGGCATCTTTCTCGCCGCCCGCCTGCTTCATATGCTCAGTTTCACCTCACTCGCCGGCTCTCATGGCGGCGAACACGCCAAGGAAGGCAGCCGCATATTCGGCCTCATGCGGGCCTCGGGCGCCATCCTCACGGCGCTGGTCGGAGTTGCCACCGGCGGATACCTCGTCCTGACCGCCTGGCAATTGATGGGGGCGTGACCGCACGATCTAGGGCCGAGGGTCCTCCCAACGCCTGAGGCGCTTGGCGGCGGTACGGCCAAAGCGCAGGGTCACTTCGCGGCGCCGGCTGGCATGCAGGGGGTTCGGATTGGCCGGCGCGGGGCGGGCGATATCGCCCGAATAGGCATCGGCCATGATAAGGCCCGGTTCATGGGGCAGGATTTCGACGGGGAAATCCAGCGGCACGGCAAAATAGAACAAGTCGCAATAGTCGAGATATTCCGGCCATTTCTGATCGGCGCGAAAGTCCGCCACGCTGCTTTTGATCTCGACAATGGCGATCCGCCCCTTGCGGTCGATCCCGGCCAGGTCGGCCCGCCGGCCCGAGCGCAAGGTGAACTCCACCAGACTGTGATAGCCCAAATGCGTCAATAGCCGCCCCACGCCCCGGGCCAGTTGCTGCGCCGTGTCATCCCTTGGCGCGGCCATCCCCGGCGCTAACCCCGCGGGGCCAGATAGCGCGGGTTGGCCAGGGCTATCTTGTCCCCCGCGGTTTGCCGCAGATGGTCCAGCACCGCCTCGCGCCGGTCGTCCATCTCTCCGGCCCGAATGGCCCTGGCCAAGGCGCCATTCAATTCCCCCAGATCGCCGTCCTGGCCCATAAGCTCCCTCAGCCGCGCCAGTTCGGCCGCATCCATGGCCCCGCCCTGCGCCATGGTGCGCTCGACAATGGCCAGGGCGTTGACCGCGACCCTGGTATGAAAGGCCAACTGGCCCTCGACATTCGGGGCCACGTGGTCGGCGAGGAATTCGCGCACCGCTTCCACCAGTTCCGCCGCCGTTGGTCTGTCCGTTGGCATCTTCGCCTCCTAGTCCAATAACTGTAATAGATCATACTCGGTTTCCGCCGCCCGGCGGCCAATGGCGGCGTATTCGATGGATCGTTGCTCGCCATCAATATGGGTAAAGCCCAGGATCATGCACAGGATGCCCCAGCGCAGGGTGCCGAAAACTTGCCAGAAATAAATCTCCTCCCGATCGATCCGGCCGCCGCCCCCCGCCTCGTAGCCGTCCAGCATTTCCGAGACATCGCCAAATCCGCCCACCACCTTGTCATGGTAGCCATAGCGCCAGGAGCGCACGCACATCCAGCCCAGATCGCTGTTCGGGTTGCCCAGGTGGGCGGATTCCCAATCCAGCACGCCGCACAGGCCATCGCCGTTGACCAGAATGTTGCCGTTGCGGAAGTCGCCATGGTTCAGGGTATAGCGCTCTCCGGCCTGTTCCAGCCGCTCCTGCAACCAGCGGAAACCGTATTCGAAGCCGGCATGGGGTTGGCGAAAGGAATCCATGATGGCGCGGTAGTGCAGCAATTCCGCCGCTGCCCGCAAGCCCCGAAGGGGCGGTAAAACATCCCCGGCGATGCCATGAAAGCGCGCCGCGGCATGGCCGACCTGGAAGGCTAGCTTGGGCCGGGCCTTGGCGTAGACGTCTTCGCGCAGGATACGCCGGCCCAACGCCTCACCCTCCAATCGGTGCGTAAAGAAGCCCGCCGTGGTGCGCCGATCCTTGGCCAGAAAGAAAGGCACCGTTGGCGCTGGCGCTCCCGCCTCCCCGGCCAATTGCAGCAACCTGCCCTCGGTCAGGCGGTCCACCGCCAGGCGCCCCTCGGGCACCCCTTCGAATTGTTTGTCTGCCTGGCGGTCCATGGGGTCGCGTTTCAGGATCAACGGCTGGCGCGCGCCGTCCGGCATCACGGCATCGAAAGACCAGGTCTCGCGGCTGGCCCCGCCCGAGAGGCGCACCAGGCCCTCGACCTCCGTACCGGGGCCATATTCCTCCGCCAGACGGCCGCGCAACACCGCCGTCAATTGTTCCCCGGGGGTCAGTTTCGGATCTTGTACCGCCGTCATGCGCTAATCCACCAACTGCAGCAGATCGTATTCGCCTTCCACGGCGCGCCGGCCGATGGCAACCTTTTCCACCGAACGCTCCCGCCCATGGATATGGGTAAAGGCCAGCATCATGCAGATCACGCCCCAGCGCAGACAGCCGAATACTTCCCAAAAATGCAGCGTCTCCAACGATACCCGGCCGCCGCCGCCCGCCTGGTAACCATCCAGCAGATCGGCCACCTCGCCAAAGCCGCCCACCGGCTTGCCGTAATAGCCATAGCGCCAGGCCCGGATACAGATCCAGCCCAGGTCGTTGATGGGATTTCCCAGATGAGCCAGTTCCCAGTCCAGCACCCCGCGCAGGCCCGCGCCGTCGACCAGCAGATTGCCGTTGCGGTAATCCCCATGTACCAGGGTCAGGCGGTCACCGGCCAGTTCCAGGCGTTCCTGCAACCAGTGGAAACCGTATTCGAAACCGGCATGGGGCTGGTGGAAGGAGTCCACCACATCCCGGTTATAGTCCAGGGCCTCCGCCACGGGCAGGTTCCGCAAGGGCGGCAGGCGGCCGATGGGTATATTGTGCAAGCGCGCCGCCGCCTCGCCACATTGAAAGGCCAGCTTGGGCCGGGCCTGGGCAAAGGCGTCCTCGCGCACGATGCGCCGGCCCAGGGCCTCGCCCTCCAGGCGCTGCATCACGAAACCGGCCGAGGTACGGTCATCGGCGTCCAGAAAAAACGGCACTTCGGGCACCGGCACCCCAACCTCGCCGGCCAACTGCATCAGCCGCCCTTCGGTCCAGCGGTCGACCCCAAGGTGGGCATCATCGCCGCCCGCCTCATCGTCCGCCTTTTCGTCCAGAGGATCACGCTTCAAAATCAATGGCTTGCGGTTGCCGTCGGGCAACAGGGCGTCAAAAGACCAAGTTTCCCGGCTGGCCCCGCCGGACAGGCGCACCAGGCCGTCGATTTCGGTGCCCGGGCCGTACACCGCCCTCACCCTGTCCCGCAACACGGCGGCCAGATCCCGGGTCTGATTTTCGGCCCTGTTCGAGGTCATATCAGCCGTCATCATCTGGTACTCATGCGCCATGACCGGCACAATTCGACGCCAGGGTGAGCGGAAGCCTTTCGGACGGTCCGATCACCCTGTCAGCCCGCTCTAACCCAGATCCCTGAGCACCTCGTCCGCGTGGTCGGCGGGGACAACCGTATCGTAGACCTTGGCGATATGACCGTCGGGACCGATCAGAAAACTATGCCGGGCGGGATACGGCTTATCCGCCTGGATCACGCCATAGGCCGCGCCCGCGATCTGCTCGGGATCGCTCAGCAAGTCATAGGGAAAGTTGAACTTTTCCTGAAAGGCGCGGTTGTCCTCCGGGGTGTCGAACGACGCGCCCAGGATCACCGCATTCTTAGCCGTAAAGTCTTGGATTCTATCACGGAACCCTTTGCCTTCAATGGTTCAGCCACGTGTGTCGGCCTTGGGATACCACCAAAGCACCACGTGATGGCCGCGATACTGTTCCAATGTCGTCGCCGTTCCCTGCTGGTTACGCATGGAAAAGGCCGGTGCCAAATCCCCCACGTTCAATAACGCCATGAACCATTCTCCCTTGTTGTTATGGCCGTCCTAAATATCAAATGAAAAGTCCTTGCCCTTACAACGGCCGAACTTGCGCCCGGCGCTGACAGGCACGTCTGCCGCGACAGTGGCAGAGCGCGGCGCGGGCGTGCTTGCCTTGGAGCTACCGCCATATAGCGCTTCAAGACGCTGGCGGTTCTTGTCCAGCAGCGCATCAAAGGCGGCGGAGAAATCCGATTCCGGCTTATCCCTCATGCTCCCTTGGCCATTGCCCGGCCCTCCTACGCCTGGGCCTTGCGGCCCTCGTTCCACCAGTTTTCGAATTCATCCCGCGCCGCGTCGGAAAAGCCCGAATTGGCCAGGCCGCGCAAATAATCCAAAACCTGATCGCCGGTGATGACATCGCCATATTTAGCATCGATGTCGAACAGGTTGGCATCGTGGGGGCCCTGGGCCCGATCGCCCACGCCATCGCTCACGACGATGGTGTAATAGGCATATTGCAGGGAATCCACGGCCGAGGCGCGCACGCAACCCGATGTGGTGGCCCCGGTTATGACCACGGTATCCACGTCCCTGGCGCGCAAATAGCTATCCAGATCCGTGCCAAAGAAGGCAGAGGCATAATTTTTGGAAACCACGTATTCGCCCGTCAGCGGCTTGATCCGCTCATCCACCGCGCAATTGGGCGATCCCTTGCGCAGGATACCCAGGGACGGCACCTTTTTCACGAACACGCCGCCGTCCGACAAATCCTCTTTATATTCCACGGTGGTATAAACGACGGGCAGTCCGGATTTTCGAAACGCCGTCTGCAATTGCGCCGTGACCGCCAGTTGAGAGGAAAAATCGCCGCCCAGGGGCGAGTTGGGGTCGGTAAAACCAACGATGAAATCCACTACCAGCAAGGCCGGCTTTTTGCCGAAGCCGGACGACACCGCAAAGCCCTTGCTTTCATAGTCGGCCCGCGTCTCGCGTTCCCAATCCGCCATCGTCCATCTCCCACCCATCGGTCTCGCCGACACTAGCAATAGCACCCGAGAGCCGGCACATCAACGCGGCGACGCCGCCGGACTTATACCAACATGCGTTGACACTAGGTGCTTCCGCCATGACCTGCGCATTGTGGTGCGGGCATCAGACTGATAGCGTTGCTGGTAACCTGGAACTGAACATTGAAAAACCGCAAGGGATGACGGCATGCAGACCGCGTTCGAGGAAGTCATGGAAATTCGGGGCGAGGGACCACCCGGGGACGGCGAGGTTGAGATCACCGGCGCCGATCCGGTATTTTCCACGCCTTTCAAAATTGGCGAAACCTGCGCGTCCGTTTTGGCGGGCGTCGGCGTCGCGCTGTCCGATATCTGGGCCCTAAAGACCGGCCGCCGCCAGAATGTGGCCATCGATGCGCGGCATGCGGCGGCGGCCTTGCGCAGCACGCTCTATATGCAAAGGCCGGGCGCGGACGGCGCCTTTGCGCCCATGGTGAACGATAACCACGAGGCCATGCTGAAAATCACCCAACCCTGGCCGACCAAGGATGGCCGCTGGTTCCTGCCGCACTTCGGACTGCCGAATTTAAAGGAACGCGTGCTTGGCGTGCTAGGCTGCGAGCCTAATCCGGCTTCCGTCGCACGGGCGGTGGCGCAATGGGATGCCCTCGACCTCGAAGCGGCGATTGACCAAGCGCGGGCCTGCGGCGCCATGGTGCGCAGTAACGCCGAATGGCTGTCCCATCCCCACGGCCAGGCCCTGAAAGGGAAGCCCATCGTCGAGATTATCAAGATCACGGACAGCGATCCCGAACCGTTCCCCATGGGCGGAGACCCCCGGGGTGACAGACCCCTGAGCGGTATTCGCGCGCTCGATCTGACCCGCATCCTCGCCGGTCCCATCGCGGCGCGGACCCTGGCGGAAAACGGCGCCGACGTGTTGATGGTGGCGGCGGAACATCTGCCGCAGATCGACGAACATGTGATGGATACAAGCCACGGCAAGCGAAGCTGCTATCTTAACCTCAAGACCGCCGAAGGCGCGGCGCGGCTCAAGGAACTGGCGCGCGGCGCCGACGTCTTCTCGCAAGGCTATCGCCCCGGCATGTTGGGGGGCCTTGGTTTTGCCCCGGAAGATTTGGCGGAAATTCGCCCCGGCATCGTCTATCTCTCCATCAGCTGTTTCGGCGCCGACGGCCCGTTCAGCCACCGCGCCGGCTGGGAGCAGGTGGCCCAGACCGTGACCGGCCTTTGCCATGAGGGTGGCGACGGCGAGAGGCCCGGCCTGTTGCCGGCGGCGGCGTGCGATTACACCACCGGGTATCTGGGCGCCTATGGCGTGTTGCTGGCCCTGGCCAGGCGCGCCCGCGAGGGGGGCAGCTATCACGTCCGCGTTTCGCTGTGCCAGTCGGGCATGTTTATTTACCGTCAGGGCAAGACCGCATTCGCCGAACCGGGCATGGACCTGACGAATGATGAACGCGACGCCCTGTGCATCGACACGCAACCCGCGCTGGGGCCGCTGCGGCACCTTGGCCCGGTCCTGCAACTATCGGAAACCCAACCCCATTGGACGCGCCCGACCCCGGCCCTGGGCCAGGACGCGGCGGAATGGCTGGATGGGGCCGGCCAAACCGGGGCCGCCGACGCGGCCGAGTGATACCGCTTCGAGGCCGCCGCAGAGTGAAAATTGTTCCCATGACGGTGGGTTAGGGCTAAGCTTGGCACCGATTATAGTTTGCCCGTAAAGTCTTAGCGAGGTTGTGCCAAAGGGGGGCCGCCGTGACAGGCATCGACGACAGCAAGCCGCCGCCGGACGACGGTTATGCCGCGACCCGCGCCGCGATCCAGCAATCGAGCCACGCGCCGGGCGAAATTTACGCTTCGCCTGAAATTTTCCGCCGCGAGGCCGAGATCTATTTCAAGCGGGATTGGCTTTGTGTCGGGCGCATCGAGGAACTGCCCGAGCCGGGCGATTACATGACCAGGCGCATCGTGGACGAGCCCATTATCGTGGCCCGCGACAAGAGTGGCGTGCTGCATGCCTGCTACAATATGTGCGTCCACCGGGGCGTGGAGGTCGCCTATGGCTCGGGCAACACCCGCTCCTTCACGTGCCCCTATCACGGCTGGGTCTATGACCTGGACGGCAGCCTGACCGGCGCGGCCTATATGAAGGAGAGCGAAGGTTTTGAGATCAGGGATTGCCGCATGCGGCCGCTGCTGCTTGATGTCTGGCGCGGCAACATCTTCGTCAACTTCGATTTTGATGCCCGGCCCCTGACCGAGGCCGTGAGCGAATTCGAAAAGGACTTCGCCTTCCTCGGCATGGAGAAATGCCGCCTGGGCAACCGCATCGTTCTGGATCTGGCCTGTAATTGGAAACTCGTGCACGAAAATCTGATGGATTTCTATCACGTGGGTGTGCTGCATGCGAATTCCTTTGGCGCCAAATTCTCCTGGAAGGACGAGAATGTGGCCGCCAAGGAGGACGGCGGCCTCAGCATCTTTTACGACGCCGGACCGCCCACCCCCGGCGCCGAACCCCTGCTGGGCAAGATGCCCTGGCTGGAGAACCGGCCCCACAGTTTCGCCTGCACCGGCTATCTGCCGCCGAACCTGACGATGTTTGGCCGCATCGATTGTGTGCGCCCGATGATCGCCTGGCCGATCGACGAGGCCCGGACCGAAGTCATCATCTACCATCTGTTCCCGGAGGCATTCTTCGAACGGCCGGATTTCGAGGAGACCCTGAAGATCTATCGCGACTACCAGATCTTTGTGCTGGAAGAAGACCGGGCGATGATTGAATCCATGCAAAAAGCCATGCGCTCGCCGGCCTTCCGGCCCGGCCGCATGAGCGTGCTGGAACGGCCAATGCATAATTTCCTGAACGGCTATCTCGACCGTATCCTGGGACCGTCCGGCCGGGAAGCGGCCGAATGAGCGCCGCACTGGCGGCGGCGGCCGAGGTTCTGGTCCGCGACTATATGGCGGTCAAGGCCGGCGAGGACGTCATTATCACCGCCGATACGGACGGTGACCCGGCGGTGCCGCGGGCGGTCATGGCCGCCGCGCAGCAGGACGATGCGCGGGCTGCGGTTTTTCTGTTGCCGCCGCTGCCCTTTCAGGGCCGGCTGGCCGATCCATATGTCAGCATGCCGCTCGCCGGCGCGGTGCTGGCCGCCGATGTCTGGATCGACCTGACCTTTCCCTATCTGGCCGGGTCGGACTTGTACGACCAGGCCATGCAGGGGGAACGGGTGCGGTATTTGCTGGGCGGCGATATGAGCGCCGAGGGCCTGGTGCGCCTGTTTGGGCGCGTGGATCTTGATCAGTATTATGCGGTGCACAAGGCATTCGACGAGATGATCAACGCGGCCATGGGCAAGACCGTGCGCATCACCGATGCCGCGGACACGGACGTGCAGTTCAAGATTGGCCAGCGCGGTATCGAAAAACCACGGCGCGGTGACAAACCGGGTTTCTATCTGGTGCCCGGCGCCTGCACCATGTTTCCCGAGGTTGAGAGCGTCAAGGGTCGGATCCGGATCGGCGCGGTTTTCCACGAATATTTCACGCCCTTGAGCGAACCCATGACCCTGGAAGTCGATGGCAAGATCAAGTCGATCCACGGCGGCGGCAACGAACGGATCGTCGCCGACCGGGCCCTGCGCCGCGCGGCGGGGGGCGAATACGGCTACATCATCCACTTCACCCACGGTATCCATCCCGCGGCCCGCGCCACGGGCCGATCATTCATCGAGGATATGCGCTCGGTGGGCAACGATGCCATCGGCATGGGACTGCCATGGTGGGAACCGGGGGGCGGCGAAAATCACCCCGACGGCGTCCTGTTCATGCAGACCATCGATCTGGACGGCCAGCGTATCGTCGAGGACGGCATGATCGTCGGGCCGAAAAATCTGGCCAAACTGGCCGCCGACCTTACACCGATCTATCGCTGAGGCGCGGGGATGAAACCGGCCCCCTTCGCGTTTTGCGCCCCGGATGATCTGGCGGGCGTGTTGGATGCCCTGGCCGAACATGGCGAAGAGGGGCGCATCCTGGCCGGCGGGCAAAGCCTGGTGCCATTGATGAACCTGCGCCTGGTGCGGCCCGAGATGTTGATCAGCATCAACCGCTGTGACGATTTGGACTATTTGCGGCTTGAGGACCGCCACCTGGTCTGCGGCGCCCGCGTGCGCCAGGCGGAGGCGGAAGAGAGCGAACTGGTGCAACGGGAATGCCCCTTGCTGGCCATGGCCCTGCCCCATGTCGGCGGACAGGCGAACCGCAATCGCGGCACGGTTTGCGGCAGCCTGGCCCATGGCGACCCGTTGGCCGAGTTGGCGGCGGCGGCCCTGGCCCTGGATGGGGAAATGCGCATCGCAGCCAAGGGCGGCGGCCGCACCGTTGCGGCGGCGGAATTCTTTCTCGATGGTTTGAGCACCGCTCTCCGCCCCGGCGAAGTGTTGCAGGCGGTGGCCTTTCAACGCCAGGGCGCCACTGAACGATCCGCCTTTCTGGAGATGGGCAACCGGAAACACGGCTTTGCCGTCGCCGCCGTCGCTGTTCGCCTGGGGCTCAACGAGGGGCATTGCGAATTCGCCCGCATCGCCATGCTGGGCGCGGGCGAGACGGCGCGGCGGATCGGCGCGGCCGAGGACATCCTGGCCGGAAGCCGTCTGGATGAGGCAGCAATAGGGGCGGCGGTCGCCGCCGCCCGCGAAGCAGTCCAGCCGCCCGGCGATTTGCATGCCGATGCCCCCTTCCGGCGCCACGTATTGGCCACGCTGTTGGGCCGCGCCCTCGAGCAAATAACGGGCGGAGGGGCGCCATGAGCGAAAAAGTCGAAGTCACCCTAACCGTCAATGGCCGGAAACGGAGCGGGCTGGCCGAACCGCGCATGCTGTTAGCCGATTTCCTGCGCCACGAACTGGGCCTGCGGGGCGCCCATATCGGTTGCGAACATGGCGTCTGCGGCGCTTGTACCATTCTGATCGAAGGCCGCACCGCGCGAAGCTGCCTGCATTTCGCCGTTGCCGTGGATGGCGCCGTGATCGACACCGTGGAGGGCATGGCCGGCCCGGATGCGCTGCACCCCATACAAGAGGCGTTCCACCGAAATCATGCCCTGCAATGCGGCTATTGCACCTCGGGTTTCCTGCTGACCACATTGGAATTCCTGCGCCGCAATCCCGATCCCGACGAGGGCGCAATCCGCCGCGCCTTGACCAACAACCTTTGCCGCTGCACCGGCTACAGCAATATCGTCAAGGCCGTGGCCGATGCCGCGGCGGCCATGCGTGAGGCGGAATAGGGAGCGCGGGATGGCGGATGTGGACAACTACGTGGGCCAGGCGATTTTGCGCCGGGAGGACGATTACCTTCTGCGCGGCCAGGGCCGCTTCATCGACGACCTGCCGACACCGCCCGATACCTTGCACCTGGGCTTTGTCCTCAGCCCCCACGCGCATGCCCGGATTACCGCCATCGAGACAGGCGCGGCCCTGGCCCTGGACGGCGTGGTCGCGGTGTTGAGGGGCGACGACCTGGCCGAACTGGTGCAGCCGATCGTCGCCGAAATTGAGTTTCCCGGTTATCACCTGCATGGCCGAGATGTGATCGCGCGGGAAAAGGTCCGCTTCGTCGGCGAGGCGGTGGCCGTGGTGGTGACCCAGTCAGCCTATTTGGCCCAGGATGCCATGGAGCTGGTCGAGGTTGAATACGAGGCCCTGCCCGCCGCCGCCATATTGGAGCACGCGGACCAGCCGGGCGCCCCGCTGGTGCATGAGGCGATCCCCAATAACACCATTTTCAAGGGCGAATTCACCACCCCGGACTTCGAGGCCGCCTTCGATGGCGCGCCCCACAGGCTCCGCGAACGCTTTCGCTCCGGCCGGGTCGGCGGGGTGCCGCTGGAACCGCGCGGTTGCCTGGCCCTGCCCGAACATGGCGACAACCTGGTGTTCTATTCCTCCACCCAGGTACCGCATCTGTTACGCACCGCCCTGGCCCGGTTCATGGGCCATTCCGAATCCCGCATTCGCGTCATCGTGCCCGAAGTCGGCGGCGGCTTCGGCACCAAGGCGCAGATTTATCCCGAGGAATTCATCACGGCGGCCCTGGCGCTGCGCTTCCGCCAACCGGTGAAATGGATACAAGACCGGCGCGAGGAACTGCTGACCAACATCCAGGCCCGCGACCACATCTATGACGTTGAAATCGCCTTCGACGGCCAGGGCATCGTGCAAGCCCTGCGCGCCGACATCACCACCAACGCCGGCGCCTATTCCACCCTGCCCTTCGGCTGCACCCTGGAAACCACCGGCGGGGCCAGGATGATCGTGGGGCCGTACCGGATTACCAACTACGCCTATGAGGCCCGCGCCCTGGCCACCCACACCGCGCCGTCGGGGGCCTATCGCGGCGTCGCGCAACCGACCTGCTTTATGGCGATCGAGGGCATGATGGACCGCATCGCCCGCCACCTGGGCCTCGACCCGGCGGCGGTGCGCCTGGCCAACATGGTGCCCACGGCGGATCTGCCATGGGTCAACGCGGTTGGCGTCCGCTACGAGACAGGCAGCTACGTTGAATCCCTGCAACGGGCCATGCAGATGATCGGCTATCAGGATTTCCGCAAGGGGCAACCGGTTGACCGGCTGGTGGAAGGCAAATACCGCGGCATCGGCATCGCCTCCTTCACCGAAGTCAGCGGCACCGGCGCGCCGGGCTGGCGGGCCCGCGGACTGGCGCGGCTGCCCGGCTTCGACAGCGGCATCGTGAGGGTGGAACCGACCGGCAAAGTGACGGCCTATGTCTCCCACGCCAATGGCGGCCAGGGCCATTATACGACGTTTGCCCAGGTGGTCGCCGACGCCCTGGGCGTGGAATTCGACGACGTAACGATTATCGAGGGCGACACCGCCGCCACCCCCTATGGCACCAATACATTCGCCTCCCGCAGCGCCGTCACGGGGGGTGGCGCCTTGATTCGCGCCGCCTCCAAGGTGCAGGAAAAAATGCGCCGCATCGCCGCCCATGTGCTGGAAGCCGCCGACGAGGATATCGTTATCGAAGCCGGGCGCGCCCACGTGGCCGGCGTCCCGGAGCACGGATTGAGTTTCATGGAGATTGCCGAAACCGCCTATTCCATGAACAACCACAGCCTGCCCGAAGGCGAGGAATTTGGCCTGGAGGAAACCGACTTTTACGACCCGCCCCTGGTCACCATGGCGAACGCGGTGCATATCGCCCAGGTCGCGGTCGACGCGGAAGACGGGCGGGTGACGTTCGAGAACTATGTGGTGGTGCATGATTGCGGCCGGGTGATCAATCCCATGATCGTCGAGGGACAAATTCACGGCGGCGCGGCGCAGGGCATCGGCGAGGCCTTGATGGAGGAATTCGTCTACGACGAGGGGGGCCAGTTACAGAACGCCACCCTGCTCGACTATCTGCTGCCCACGGCCGAGGATGTACCGCTGTTCCAGGTGAAGCATATAGAATCGCCCTCCACCGATACGGTCGGTGGGTTCAAGGGGGTCGGCGAAGGCGGCCTGATCGGCGCCGTGCCGGCGGTGTTGAACGCGGTCGCCGACGCGCTGGCCGGCCTGGACATCAACATCAACCGCAAACCGCTGCGTCCAAGCCTGCTGGGCAACCTGATCCGCGAAGCGCGCATGAAGCCATGAAAATTATTGTTATTGGCGGCGGCATTATCGGCGCATCCGTTGCCTATCATCTGGCTGTTCGTGGGGCGGAGGTCACGGTCCTGACGGATCGCGAGCCCGGCGGCATCGCCACCGCCGCCTCCTTCGCCTGGATCAACGCCGCGCCGGGAAACCCCCGGCCTTATTATGAACTGCGCCTCAAAGGCATCCTGGACTGGCACCGCCTGCAACACGAATTGGGTGAACGCCTGGCGATCAACTGGAACGGATCCCTGGCCTGGCGCGAGGATGGGGCGGCCATGGCGGCCGAATTCGCGGAACATGCCGCCTGGGGCTATCCCACATACATGATTTCAGCAACCGAGGCGGCGAAACGGGAACCTGCCCTCGCCAGCTATCCGGATCGGGTGGCCCATTCGCCCCTGGAAGGCAGCCTTTCGCCCAGCCAGACGGCCCGTGTCCTGCTGGATGCGGCAGCCGAGCAGGGCGCACAGGTCAGCGCTGATGGGGTCCGCGCCATTGCCGCCCCGGGTGGGCGCATTACAGGCGTTCAGACGGAGGCCGGCGAGATCGGCGCGGAACATGTGGTTCTGGCCGCGGGCGTCGCCTGTGAACCATTGGCGGGGGGCATTGGCGTGACATTGCCCATGGCGAACCGGCTTGGCTTTCTGGCACAAAGCGCACCGCTGCCACCCACGCTGAACGGCCTGGTCCTGGCGCCCCAGGCTCATATGCGGCAAAACGATGACGGCAGGATCATCGTCGGCGCCGATTTCGCCGGCGGCGCGGCGCCCGACGACGAGGAAGCCGCGGCCGAACAATTGCTGACCTCCGTTCGCGGCCTGCTTAGCAAGGGCGATGGGGTCCGCATGGAGCGCCATACGCTGGGCCTGCGCCCTGTTCCCGGTGACGGCATGCCCATCATCGGGCCGGCACCGGGGGTAACGGGGTTGTATGTGACGGTGATGCACAGCGGCATCACCCTGGCCGCCCTGGTGGGCCGCCTGGCGGCGGAGGAAATCCTGAGCTCCCGCCCGGTGGATATCCTTGCGCCCTACCGGCTGGAAAGGTTTTAGGGTGCTCGGTAGGCTGCCCCAAATCGCAAAATATTGAGTCATTCCCGCGAAGGCGGGAATCCAGGAAGTGCCGGAAAACGGCGATAACTATTGCCCCATCTGGATGCCCGCCGACGCGGGCATGACGATGTTGGAGTGGAATTACATAGACCGGCGTTCATCGGTTATGTTTATGACATCCGCCGCGCGTAATCGTGAATGGGAAGGGCGCCGCCATGGATCTGGTCTTCAATGCCGAGGAATTGGCCTTTCGTGACGAGGTGCGGGAATTCCTCGCCACCAGGCTGCCCAGGGAAATCCGTGACCGGACCCGTCTGGCCGCCTCCTACGTGCCTCGCGAAGATGCGGTGCGCTGGCAGAAAATCCTACACAGCCAGGGCTGGGGCGCACCCAACTGGCCGGTGGAATTTGGCGGCACGGGCTGGAGCGCGGTGCAGAAATATATCTATGACGCGGAATATCAGGCCGCCGACTGCCCCCGGCAAAGCCCCTTTGGCATATCCATGGTCGGCCCGGTGATCTGCGCTTTCGGCACCCAGGAACAACAAGAGCAACACCTGGGCCCGATCATTTCCGGCGAGCGTCTATGGTGCCAGGGCTATTCAGAGCCGGGTTCGGGCTCCGATCTGGCCTCGTTACAGACCCGCGCTGTGCCGGACGGCGACGAATATGTGGTCAATGGCTCGAAAATCTGGACCTCCCACGCCCATCACGCCAACTGGATGTTCTGTCTGGTGCGCACGGACCCGGATGCCAAGCCCCAGCGGGGCATCTCCTTTCTGTTGATGGACATGACCGCGCCGGGCATTACGGTGAAGCCGATCATCTCCATCGATGGGTACCATTATCTGAACGAAGTGTTCTTCGACGATGTGCGGGTGCCCATCGCGAACCGGATCGGCAAGGAGAACATGGGCTGGACCTACGCCAAATTCCTCCTCGGCCATGAGCGCACGGGGATCGCCGGCGTGGGCAAATCCAAACGCAAGGTCGATCGCCTGAAGGCCATCGCGGAGGTTGAGCTGGATGGCGGCGAAAGTATCCTGAAGGACGCCTCGTTCCGCAGCCGGATTTCTCAGGCTGAAGTCAGCCTGCAGGCCCTGGAATTTACCCAGCTGCGTATCCTGGCCCAGGAAAAAGCCGGCCAGCCGCCGGGGCCGGAAGCCTCGACCCTGAAGATCAACGGCACCGAGGTTGAGCAGACCCTGAACGAGCTGATGATCGAGGCCATCGCTAATTACGCCGCCCCCTATCCCCCCGACGCCCAGGATCCGGAGCGTAACGAACCCCCCATCGGCCCGGCTCACGGCGTCGGCCTAATGCAGGAGCGCCTGTTGCGCCGGGCGGCGACCATCTACGGCGGCAGCAATGAAATTCAGCGGAATATCATCGCCAAGGCCGTATTGGAACTTTAAGTGCGGCAACTTTAGGTAACGCCAGCCATGCATTATGGATTTTATCTGCCCACGCGGGGCCCGACGTCCGGGCCCGACGATCTGGCGGCGCCGGCCGTCCGGGGTGAGGAACTGGGCTTTCATTCCGTGATGATCGCCGATCACATTGTTTTTCCGACCCGGATCGATTCGAAATATCCCTATACCGTAACCGGAGCCTTCCCGGGCGAGGGCGATGCCCTGGAGCAATTGACCTTGATGGCCTTTATCGCGGCCAAGACGGAAAAACTGCGTCTGGTGACCTCGGTCATGATCCTGCCCCACCGCAATCCGGTGGTTACGGCCAAGATATTGGCGACCATCGATGTGCTGTCGAAGGGCCGGGTCACGGTGGGTGTCGGGGTCGGCTGGATGGCGGAGGAATTCGCCGCCCTGGGCGCCCCAGATTTCGCCAGGCGCGGCGCCGTCAGCGACGAATATCTGGAGATCTTCGCCAAATTATGGACCGGTGAACCGGTCAGCCATCAGGGTGAATGCTACCAATTCGACGAGGTCCGCTGCGAACCCATACCGGTGCAACGGCCCGGACCGCCGATCTGGATTGGTGGCCACAGCCGCGCCGCCCTTCGCCGCGCTGCCCGCCATGGCGACGGCTGGCACCCGGTCGGCGCCAACGCCGCCGTCCCCCTGCCCGCCGACGAACTGGCGGTGATGATATCAGAGCTGAAACAATTGACCCTCGCCGAGGGCCGGGATTTCGACGCCATGACCCTGTCCTTCAAGGCGCCCCTGTACGACGCGGCTATTGCCCCGCCGGAGGGCGCCCGGCGCCCGTTTTCGGGAACCGACGACCAGGTGATCGAGGATATCCACACCTATGGGGGCCTGGGCATCGAAGAGCTGATCTTCGACATCCGCTCGCCGACACTGGCGGAAAGCCTGGAACGCATGGAGCACTTCGCCACCGACATCATGGCCCCGGCGGGGGCCTAGCAGGTTGCTGAAAAACGTTTTAAGACGCCCCATACCACAAATTCTTGGTCATTCCCGCGAAGGCGGGAATCCAGAAAACGCCTGAAAACAGCGATAATTATTGCCGCATCTGGATGCCCGCCTACGCGGGCATGACA
>JAKZRK010000022.1:0-12176 GCA_047518225.1 Alphaproteobacteria bacterium
CTGTAACTCAAGAAGTGATGCTGGAAATGGCGAATCATCCCGTTTCAAAACATCAATTTCCACTCTGACACCCTTGCCTGCCGTATGACGGCACACCCTACATATAGTGGGTGTGGGTTACAACCGGATAGGCACGGTTGAACCAGACCCCACGTCCGTTCCCTTTCGCCGCTGAATTTCTTGTTATGGGTGCTATATTGTCCGGACGCGGCAAGCACTGCTGGCGAAAAAAAATTGGGGGGCACGAACATGGATCTAACAGGTGAATATCGCATCGCCGCATCGCGGGAGCGGGTGTGGGAGGCGTTGAACGATCCGGAAACCTTGAAGGCCAGCATTCCCGGCTGCAGCGAATTGCAGGCGGTGGGTGATAACAGCTTCACCGCCACCGTGACCGCCAAGGTGGGGCCGGTGAAGGCAAAATTCCAGGGTCAGGTCACTTTGTCCGATATGGATCCGCCCAATGGCTATACCATTCAGGGGGAAGGCAAGGGGGGCGCGGCCGGTTTTGCCAAGGGCGGGGCCAAGATAACTCTGCTGGAAGATGGCGATGGCACTCTGTTGCGCTACGAGGTCAATGCCAATGTGGGTGGCAAGCTGGCGCAAATCGGCTCGCGCCTGATCGATGGCACGGCGAAAAAGCTGTCGGCGGAATTTTTCACGACTTTCTCGGAACTGGCGGCAACCCACGCATCGGCGCTTGCGCCCGTGGCGGCGGGTGAGCAGGTACCACCCGCCCCAGCAGTTGCCCATGCCGCGCCGGTTGCTCATCAAGCCGAGGCGCTGGAGGGCCGCGGACTGCCCAGATGGGTCTGGCTGGGCGGCCTGATCATTATCCTGGTGGCAATTTTGGCGATTTTTGGCGGCGACTGAATCCGCCGCCCAGCTCACAAAATCACGAGATTAAGGCCCCCAAGACTATTCCGTGCTTGACCTTGGGGCGACAAGGCGAAACACTTCACGCACTGGGAAGAGGCGGTCGCGCGCGGCCAACTTTTTACCTTGAATTATAGTCGGCAACGAACGACAGGGAGGTTCCGCATGCCAACGGTTTCAATGACCGTGAACGGTCAGGATGTGAGTGGCGAGGTCGAAGACCGGACGTTACTGGTTCAATTTCTTCGTGAAAACCTAAATTTGACGGGCACGCATGTGGGCTGTGATACCAGCCAATGTGGTGCCTGCGTGGTTCATGTGGACGGCGATTCCATGAAGTCGTGCACCATGCTGGCGCTGCAAGCCAATGGCGCCGACGTGACCACCATCGAAGGCCTGGCCAAGGGTGGCGAAATGCACCCCATGCAACAAGCCTTCATGGATAACCACGGGCTGCAATGCGGCTTTTGCACGCCGGGCATGGTGATGAGCGCGATCGATCTGGCGGCGAAAAACCCGAACCCGGACGAAGCCACGATCCGGTCCGAGTTGGAAGGCAATATCTGCCGTTGCACCGGCTATCACAATATCGTCAAGGCGGTACAACAAGCCGCCGGGACCATGGGGGGCTGACATGGCTGAAAATGGCATTGGCGCAAGTGTTAAGCGCAAGGAAGACAACCGCTTTCTAACCGGCAAGGGCAACTATACCGACGACATCAACCGGCCGGGTCAGGCGTATGCCTATATGCTGCGTTCGCCCCATGCCCATGCCACTATCAATTCCATCGATACGGCCGCCGCCAAATCGGCGCCGGGCGTGGTGGCTGTCTTCGTCGGTCAGGATTTGCAGGCTGACGAAGTTGGCGGCCTGGTCTGCGGCGCCTCGGTCACGGGCAAGGGCGGCGAGGTCAACAAGGCCCCGCCCCGCAACGTGCTGACCATGGACAAGGTGCGCTTTGTCGGCGATCCCATCGCCGTGGTGATCGCCGAAACCCTGGCCCAGGCCAAGGACGGCGCAGAACAGATCGCGGTGGATTATACCGAGCTGCCCTCGGTGGTATCGACCTCCGCCGCGGACAAGCCCGGCGCGCCTCAATTGCATGAGGAATGCCCGGACAACGTGGCCCTGGATTGGGAATTGGGCGACAAGGCGGCGGTGGATGCGGCCTTTGCCTCGGCCCACAAGACGGCATCCGTCGATCTGATCAACAACCGCATGGTCACCAACCCCATGGAGCCGCGCGCGGCGGTGGGGGATTATAATTCGGGTACGGACGAGATCACGCTTTATCTAACCTCGCAAAACCCGCATGTGCATCGCCTGGTGATGTCAGCCTTCATGAACATCGCGCCGGAGCATAAATTCCGCGTCGTCGCACCCGATGTGGGCGGCGGCTTCGGCTCCAAAATCTTCACTTACAACGAAGAGGCAATTTGCGCCTGGGCCACGAAAAAGATCAATCGTCCGGTCAAGTGGACGGCGGATCGGTCAGAGGCTTTCCTCTCGGACGCCCATGGCCGCGATCACGTGACCACGGCGGAAATGGCTCTGGATGCGGACGGCAAGTTCCTGGCCCTGCGGGTCAGCAGCCAGGCCAACATGGGGGCCTATCTGCAATTGTTCTCCGTCGCCATCCCGACCCTGTTCCATGGTTTCCTGTTGGCGGGGCAATACACCACCCCGGCGATTTATCTGGAAATGCGTTCGGTGATGACCAACACGGCGCCGGTGGATGCGGCGCGCGGCGCGGGCCGGCCCGAGGCGACCTATTTGCTGGAACGCCTGGTCGATGTCGCGGCCTTGGAGATGGGGCTGGACCCGGCGGAAATCCGCCGGCGCAACTTCATCAAGCCCGAACAGATGCCGTATCAGACGCCGGTGGTGCAGTGTTATGACTCCGGTGACTACGCTGCCAGCCTGGACAAGGCCCTGGCGAATGCCGACTATGACGGCTTTGCCGCCCGGCAGGCCGAGGCCAAGGGGCGGGGCAAATTGCGCGGTATTGGTCTGTCGGCTTATATCGAGGCCTGCGGCGTGGCGCCGTCGGCCGCCGTCGGCTCGCTTGGTATTGGCGTTGGTTTGTGGGAATCCGCCCAGGTCCGCTTTAACCCAACGGGCGGGGTGACGGTCTTCACCGGCACCCATTCCCATGGCCAGGGTCACGAAACGGCATTCGCCCAATTGGTGACCGAGCGTCTTGGCGTGCCAATTGAAAATGTCGAGGTGGTCCACGGCGACACCGCCAAGGGTCAGTTCGGCATGGGCACCTATGGCTCGCGTTCCCTGCCCGTGGGTGGCGTTGCCATCGCCAATGCCTGTGACAAGATCATTGCCAAGGGCAAAAAGATTGCGGCCCATACCCTGGAAGCATCCGAGGATGACATCGAATTCGGCGACGGCAATTTCACCGTTGCCGGCACGGACAAGACGATGAATATCGCCGAGGTGGCCTTCACGGCTTATGTGCCCCACAACTACCCGGAAGGGGTGGAGCCCGGCTTGGACGAGATCGCCTTCTTCGATCCCTTGAACTTCTCCTTTCCCGCTGGCGCGCATGTCTGCGAGGTGGAGGTCGACCCGGATACCGGCACGCTTGAGATCGTCAATTACACGGCGGTCGATGACTTCGGTGTTCTGGTCAACCCGATGATCGTCGAGGGGCAGGTCCACGGCGGTCTGGCCCATGGCATCGGCCAAGCCCTGCTGGAAGGCTGCGTTTACGATGACGACAGTGGCCAACTGATCACCGGCTCGTTCCTGGATTACTGCATGGCGCGGGCCGATAATCTGCCGTCATTCAATGTCGATTATGCCCCCACCGTCCCATTGCACAATCCATTGGGCGTCAAGGGCTGCGGCGAGGCGGGCGCCATCGCGGCCCCGCCGGCGGTTATCAACGCCATCGTCAATGCCTTGGGGATCAAACATCTGGACATGCCGGCCACACCGGAAAAAGTGTGGCGCGCCGCGCAGGCGGCTGGTTAGGCCAGGGGAGGAGAGACAAATGTACAACTTCAACTTCCATGCCGCTTCCAGTCTCGATGACGCCGTCGCCAAGCTGGGCGCGGCGGAGGACGGCACCCTCATGGCCGGCGGTCAAACCCTGATCCCGGTTCTGAAACAACGCTTGGCCAATCCATCCGACGTGATTGATCTGTCCGGCATCGCCGAGCTGAATGGCATCTCGGCCAGCGGCGATGGCGTCACCATTGGCGCCATGACCACCCATGCGGCCGTGGCCACGTCGTCCGATGTTCCCGCCGCCCTGCGCGCGGTGGCCGAGGGAATTGGTGATCCCCAGGTGCGCAACCGCGGCACCCTGGGCGGTTCCATCGCCAACAATGATCCGGCGGCGGATTATCCGGCGGCCCTTTTGGGCCTGGGTGCCACCATCACCACCAATCAGCGTGACATTGCGGCCGATGATTTTTTCACCGGCCTGTTTGAAACCGCGTTGAACGATGGCGAAATCATCAAAAGCGTGACCTTTCCCAACGCCACCAAGGCGGCCTATGCCAAATTTCCCAATCCGGCGTCCCGTTATGCCACGGTTGGCGTCTTCGTGGCCCAGGCGGCGGATGGCGTGCGCGTTGCGGTAACCGGGGCGACCGACTGTGCGCACCGGGGGCCGAAGCTGGAAGCAGCTTTGTCCGCCAACTGGTCGCCCGATGCCCTGGATGGGATCACGATCCCAACCGACCACATGAACAGCGACATCCATGCCAGCGCGGAATATCGGGCCCATCTGGTCGTTGTCATGGCCAAGCGGGCCGTGGCTGCCGCAGGCTAGGACTAAATCCGGAGCATTCGAATTGGCGGAGGGGCTTTGGCCTCTCCGCCTTTTCTTTGTTTGCGAAAAGACCTAGGTTGCGCACCATGAGTACAGCCATTCCCAAAGATATCGATGCTACCCTCGGATTGTTGACGGCGGGCGACTACATCGCCGACCGCAGTCTGGCGACGACACTGTTCCTGGCCCTGAAAATGCGCCGGCCCCTGTTTCTGGAGGGCGAGGCCGGGGTCGGCAAGACCGAGATCGCCAAGGTGCTGTCGCAGACCTTGTCCCGTCCCCTGGTGCGCCTGCAATGTTACGAGGGGCTGGATGTGGCCTCCGCCGTGTACGAATGGAACTACGCCCGCCAGATGATCGAGATCCGCATGGCCGAGGCCAGCGGTGAGATTGACCGGGAGCGCCTGGGCCAGGATATTTTCCGCGGCGAATTCCTCATCAAACGGCCTTTGCTGCAGGCCCTGGAGGCGGGTGCGGACGGCGCCGCGCCGGTTCTGCTGATCGACGAGTTGGACCGCACCGACGAGGCATTCGAGGCCTATTTGCTGGAGGTTCTCTCGGACTTTCAGATCACCATACCGGAGATCGGCACCATCGCCGCCGCCGAACCGCCCATCGTCATCGTTACCTCCAACCGCACGCGCGAGATCCACGACGCGCTGAAGCGCCGTTGCCTCTATTACTGGGTCGATTACCCGGATGCGGAACGCGAACTGGCCATCCTGCGCATCAAGGTTCCAAATTGCGAGGAAACCTTGAGCCGCCAGGTGGTGGGTTTTATTCAGCGTCTGCGGGAGCGCGATTTGTTCAAGCTGCCGGGCATCGCGGAAACCATCGACTGGGCCACCGCCCTGACCGAATTGAACAAAATCGTGTTGGAGCCGGAAACCGTCGACAATACCCTGGGCGCCCTGTTGAAATATCAGGACGACATCCAGAAAATCCAAGGCAGCGAGGCCGCCCATATCCTGGAAGAAGTGAAGCGGGAGATGGCGGCGGGCGGCCATTAGGGTCTGGTTCGAGAGGAGAGGCTTCGTTCAATGCGTTACGCCGCCGCAAATAAAACGCCTTCGTCATTGCCGGGCTTGACCCGGCAATCCATGGCGCCACCTAACTCTCGGTCTTGGGCGGAGCGGCTGGATGCCCGGATCAAGTCCGGGCATGACGCGTTGGGCGGTCCCCGCGCACGTAATTATTCGGGGCCTTTGCCATCGTCTCGAAATAGTCAGTGGCGGCCCCTATGAACAGCCCATCCCATAACGCCCCCTCCGATGACGGCAACCGCCTGGCAGAGAACATCATGCATTTCGCCAGGGTCTTGCGGGCCGCCGGGCTGCCGGTGGGGCCGGGCAAGGTGCTGGACGGGGTGCGCGCCGTTATCGCGGCGGGGGTCGGCAACCGCGAGGATTTCTATTGGACCCTGTTCGCGGTTTTCGTCAACCGCCAGGATCAGCGTGATATTTTCGATCAGGCCTTCCACATCTTCTGGCGCAACCCGCGCATATTGGAGCGTATGCTGCATATGCTGATGCCCCAGGTTCAGGTGGAAATGGACGACAGCCGGAACGACGCCGTTTCGCGCCGGGTGGCCGAGGCCCTGGCCAAGGGCGAGGGCACGGACAAGATGCAGGAAGAAGCGGAAGAGGAAATTGAGTTCGACGCCGCCCTGACCTATTCCGCCCGCGAGGTCCTGCAAGGGATGGATTTCGAGTCCATGAGCGCCGATGAAGTCGCCCAGGCCCGCGCCGTTATCGCGCGCATGCGCCTGCCCATCATGGCGGTGCCGACCCGGCGCCTGGCCCCCGATCCCCACGGACGGCGGGTCGATATGCGGGCCAGCCTGCGGGCCGCCCTGCGCAGTGGCGACGGTGGGCCATTGCGTCACCGCTCGCCCAAGCACCGCCACCCGCCCCTGGTGGTGCTGTGCGATATTTCCGGTTCCATGAGCCGCTACAGCCGCATGTTCCTGCATTTCATGCACGCCATCACCAATGACCGCGACCGGGTGCATACCTTTGTCTTTGGCACCCGGCTGACCAACATCACCCGCCACCTGCGCCATCGCGACGTGGATATCGCGCTGGCAAAGGTGTCCGAGGGGGTCGAGGATTGGTCGGGCGGCACGCGGATCGGCCATTGCCTGCATGAATTCAATACAAACTGGTCGCGGCGGGTGCTGGGCCAGGGGGCGGTGGTTTTGATGATATCGGATGGTTTGGACCGGGATGCGGGCGAGGGCATTGGCGTGGAAATCGAGCGCCTGCATAAATCCTGCCGCCGCCTGATATGGCTCAATCCCCTCTTGCGCTATGCCGGGTTTGAACCCAAATCCAAAGGCATCAAGGCCCTGTTGCCCCATGTGGACGATTTCCGCACGGTGCATAACCTTGCCAGCCTGGGGGATCTGGCCCAGGCTTTGAGCCGGCCGCAACCGTGGCGGCGGAACCTGTTCACGAAGGAGGCAGCCTGATGAGCACGGACGCGGTAGAGCATGAGAAGGTCCTGGAGACGGCGGCGGCGTGGAAGGCCGCCGGCCGGGGCGTCGCCCTGGCCACGGTGGTTGCCACCTGGGGCTCCTCGCCACGCCCCGTGGGCAGCCAGTTGGTGGTCGAAGAGGGCGGCGATTTTATCGGCTCGGTCTCGGGCGGCTGTATCGAGGGCGCGGTGGTGACGGAAGCGCGCCGGACCATCGCCGACGGCCAGACCCGGCTGATCGACTATGGCATCTCGGACGAAACCGCCTGGCAGGTGGGGCTGGCCTGTGGCGGCAAATGCGAAGTTTTTATTGAGCCCGTGGAATGAGCAAGCGCGACTGGGATGCAAACGAGCAATATTGTCACAGCCGCGGCAACCCAAGGTCATGCCCGGGCTTGACCCGGGCATCCACTGGCACCAGCGTGCAGGGGATCGCCATGGATTGCCGGGTCAAGCCCGGCAATGACAATGCGGGGCAGCGGCGGCATAACTCGTTTAGCATCCGCCCGATGTTTTGCTTCTTTCGCGAACTGCTGGAGTGATTTTGGCATGAAAACGGAACTGCTGGAACAATTGCTGGCCGACCGGGCGGCCAAACGCCAGGTCGTACTGGCCACGGATCTGGCCACGGGCACGGGGCAGTTGCTCTATCCGGAGGAAGGCCAGGGTGGTGACGCGGCGCTATTGGACGCCGCGCGCCGGGTCATGGTCGCCGATAAAAGCGGCATCGTGGAGACCGGGGACGGCCGCAAGGTGTTCCTGCATGTCTACAACCCAGCCCTGCGCATGCTGATCGTGGGCGCGGTGCATATCGCCCAGCCGCTGTCCCGGATGGCGGCGCTGGCCGGCTATGAGGTGGCCATCATCGACCCGCGCCGGGAATTCGCCACCCCGGACCGTTTCCCCGGTGTCACCTTGATCGACGCCTGGCCCGACGACGGCGTGGCGGCATTTGCCCCCGACCGGCGCACGGCCATCGTCACCCTGACCCATGACCCGAAACTGGATGATCCGGCCTTGATCAAGGTTCTTCGGACGGATGTTTTCTATATCGGCTGCCTGGGGTCCAACCGGACCCATGCCAGACGGGTGGAACGTCTGACCGCCGAAGGCTTTGGCGAGGCGGATTTGGCGCGGTTGCGCGCCCCCGTGGGCCTGGATATCGGCGCCAAGTCGCCAGCGGAGATCGCCGTCTCGATCATGGGCCAGATCACCGAGGCCTTGCGCCGTCCGGTCCGAACCGGGGCCGAGGCGGCGGCGGAATGATTTTCGGCCCCACGCCCCTGGCCCAGGCCGAAGGCGCCATCCTGGCCCATTCGCTCAAGGCCGGTGGCGTGCGTATGAAAAAGGGCCGTTCTCTTTCCGCCGATGACGTCACGGCCCTGGCCGCGGCCGGTGTTACCGAGATCATCGCCGCCCGTCTGGAGCGCGATGACGTGGACGAAGATACGGCGGCCAACGCCATCGCCAAGGCCTGCCGGGGCCCGGGCGCCCGCCTGCAAGCGGCCTTCACGGGCCGTTGCAACCTCTACGCCGACGGCCCCGGCATCCTGGTGTTGGCGCCCGATCGGGTTGCTCGATTGAACCGCATTCATGAAGCCATCACTATCGCCACCCTGGCCGCGGACGAGGCGGTGGCGGCGGGGCAGATGCTGGCCACCATCAAGATCATTCCCTTCGCCGCGCCGAAAGAGGCGGTGGAGCAGGCTATCGCCATCGCGGGGGAGGACGGTGCACTACTCCATATCGCGCCCTATCGCGCGCGGCGGGCCGGTTTGATCATGACCACCCTGTCCGCCACCAAGGCCAGCGTGTTGGACAAGACCTCGGCCGTGCTGCGGAATCGCCTGGAAGACCTCGGCTCCGCCCTGGTCGATGAACAACGTTGCGCCCATCGGGCGGCGGACATCGCGGCCGCGGTGCGCGGGCAATTGGCCCAGGGGCTGGAGCCGATTTTGATTTTTGGCGCCTCGGCTATTACCGACCGCCGGGACGAGGTGCCCGCCGGCATCGTCGCGGCCGGGGGCGAAATACAGCATTTCGGCATGCCGGTGGATCCGGGTAATCTGCTGTTGCTGGCGCGAAAGGGCGACTGCGCGGTGATCGGGCTGCCGGGCTGTGCCCGCTCGCCCAAGCTGAATGGTTTTGATTGGGTGTTGCAGCGCCTGCTGGCGGACCAACCCATCGGCCCGGACGAAATTACCGCCATGGGCGCGGGCGGTCTGTTGAAGGAAATCCCCTCACGGCCGCAACTGCGCGCGGGCGATAACGCCGCAGCCGCGCCAAGGGCGCCGCGCATTGCCGCCCTTGTCCTCGCGGCGGGCCAGTCCCGGCGCATGGGCGTGACGAACAAGCTGTTGGCGGAGATTGACGGCAAAGCCATGCTGGCACGGGTGGTGGAGGCGGCCCGGGCCTCGCAAATCGCCCAGGTGATTGCCGTTACCGGCCACCAGGGTGACAGCGTCGCCGCCGCGCTGGCTCCCTATGACGTGGGATTGGTGCATAATCCGGCCTTTGCCGATGGCCTCAGCACTTCGTTACAGGCCGGCCTGGGCGCGCTGTCGGAGGATATGGATGGCGTCATCATCCTGTTGGGCGATATGCCGCGCATCGCGCCGGTCCATATGGACCGCCTGATCGCGGCCTTCAACCCGGTGGAGGGCCGGGCCATCTGTGTCCCCACCTATCAGGGCAAGCGGGGCAACCCGGTGCTGTTCGCGGCACGATTTTTTACCGAGATGGGCGCGGTTGCCAGCGACAGCGGCGCCAAGCACCTGATCGGCCAGCACGAGGATGAAGTGGTGGAAGTCGCAATGGACGACGACGGCATCTTCCTTGACGTGGATACGCCCGACGCCCTGACGGCGATCCGCGCCGCCAGCGTCGATTAGAGCGTTTCCGGGCTATTGTGAATCATTTGATGGCGTCCCCAAGCCATTCGGGTAGGCGCGCCGCGCAGCGTGATGTGGTACATCGGGCAAGCGGCGCAACGCATCCGAATGGCTTGGGGACGCCACCGAAGGCCGCTCACCAAGGCCCCGTGGCTGCGTTACGGTTCTTGGACGATGTCCCACATCGACCTGCGAACCGCGCCTACCCACGGGGCCTTGGTGAGCGGTCAAATGGTTCAGAATAGCCCGGAAGCGCTCTAATTTCAACATCGACATTTGCCATGAACCCCGCTATTATTTGCGCCATGAACGGCAACGGCAAGCAACTGCTCATAGGGCAGCTCATTACGCGGCGAATTAGCCGCCCGGCCATGACGCGTGGCCGGGACGGATTTCGCCCAACAATGATGCCCAAAAGGGAGCTTGCCCTAAATGTCACTACCATCCCAAGAGACTGACCCTTCGACCCGCCCACGGCCGGGCACCCACCATTTTCTGATCCAGGCCCAGCCCGAACCATCGGCGCTGTCCCGGGTGATGGAACTCTTCGCCCTGCGCGGTCTGTTGCCCATCGAAGTAACCTGCAGGCACAGCGGCGGGGGTGAAGGCGAGTTACGGATCCACATCACCACCACCGGCCTGGCGCCGGAAAAAGCCGCCCATCTGGCCGCACGCATGCGCAACATCGTCCCGGTCACCCGCGTCGTCCTGGAACCCGCGTGAATGGACAGGGCCGGATGATCCGGCCTACCATAAGTTCGTCACAAGCGGAGGAATGTGCGAGATGAAGGTAGATGCGGTTCTGACCTATGATCTGGACAAGGCCGGCGCCGAGGCCCGCGAGCTGGAGGAAATGGGCTATGACGGGTTGAAATCCATCGAAACCTCCCACGACCCGTTTCTGCCCCTGTTGCTGGCGGCCCAATCGACCACGAAGATGGATCTGACCACGGGTATCGCCGTCGCCTTCGCTCGCTCACCCATGACCCTGGCCAACATGGGCCACGACCTGAACGCGGCGTCGAGGGGCCGCTTCGTACTCGGTCTGGGCTCGCAAATCCGGCCCCACATCATCAAGCGCTTCTCCATGCCCTGGTCCTCGCCGGCCGCGCGCATGCGCGAGATGATCCTGGCCATGCGCGCCATCTGGGCTTGCTGGCACGAGGGCCAGCCCCTGGAATTCCTGGGTAAATTCTACACCCACACGCTGATGACGCCGTTCTTCACGCCGGAGAATAACGAATTTGGTCGGCCCAAGGTGTATCTCGCCGCGGTAGGGCCGTTGATGGCCGAGGTCGCGGGCGAGGTCGCCGATGGCCTCCTCGTGCACGGCTTCACCACCCAGGCCTACCTGGAAAATGTTACCATGCCGGCGCTGGAACGGGGCTTCGCCAAGGCGGGGAAGTCCCGCGCGGATTTCGAGATTTCCTATCCGGTTTTCTGCGTCACCGGCCGGGACGAAAAAGAGATTCAGGCCGAAGCCACCAAGATGCGCCGGCAGATCGCCTTCTACGGCTCGACGCCGGCCTACAAGCCGGTACTGGATTCCATCGATGCCGGCGAATTGCAGCCCGAGTTGAACGCCATGTCCAAACAGGGCCGCTGGGAGGACATGGGCGAGCTCATCGACGACAAAGTGCTCGACGCCATCTCGGTGCAGGGAGACACCCAGGAAATTGTCCGCCAGATCAAAACCCGCTACGGCCACATCGCTGACCGCACCGCGGCGGCCTACACCACCATGGAGCGCCCCCAACTGATCGAATTCATCGAAGCCATGCAGGGCGATTAGGGGCGGGGGTGCTTCGCGCCTTCTAGCTTTGGGGCGATCTCGTCTATCGGATTAAATGTTGGCAGTGACGTAATCGGTAGACTGGCTTTTAGCTCCGCGCATTTGCGACAGAAAAAAATTTTCAAAACGCTATTAAGTAGCAAAAATCACTTGCATTCGAATATTGGTCACGGCAATATGTTCTTATTATGTTCGATATGGCGCTGAGTCTGTCGATAACAAACTGAATTGACCGCTTTATGTACCATATAGTTTGACCGCTTCGGTTTTGGTTGTTGGCTCTGTGGGGAAGTGGTCAGGTCGGCGTAGCCGGGCTGTCCCCTTATCCACAGAGCGTCCTTTTGCCGC
>JAKZRK010000023.1:0-14363 GCA_047518225.1 Alphaproteobacteria bacterium
ATTCTTGGTCATTCCCGCGAAGGCGGGAATCCAGAAAACGCCTGAAAACAGCGATAATTATTGCCGCATCTGGATGCCCGCCTACGCGGGCATGACAACAATGGGCCGAATTATGGAGTTTTTCAGCAGCCTGCTAGATCCATCAGTCCGTGATGGCGGCGATGGTTTTCTCGATTAATGGGTTCAAGGCCGCGCCATCCAGCCAGCGGGCGACCACCACCAGATCATGGGCCGGTTCGACCAGGATCGTGTTGCCCCCCGCCCCGACCGCCGCCGCCGCCCTGGCCGAGGCCGCCGGATAGCGGTTCCGGTCCGTGTTCAGCCACCACAAATATCCGTATTCCGGATTGATGGCGCAAGGTGTCAACATGGCGTCGATCCAGCTTGCGGGCAGCAATTGCCGGCCGTCCCAGGCACCGCGCTGCAAAATCAACTGCCCCAGCCTGGCCTGATCCCGGGCGCCGATCCACAATCCACCGCCCCAATGGGAGCCGCCCGGTACCGATGGCATGGTCACCCCGTCGATGGTGAACTGGGCGTTGCGGTAGGCGTTCCACGACCAATCGCCCGACGCCCCCATGGGCGCCATGATCCGTTCGCCCAGGACTTCATCCAGGGGCCGGCGGAACAATTGCAGCAGCGACAGGCTCAGGCGATTGACCCGCACGTCGTTATATTCCCAGTAAGCGCCAGGCCGGCTTAGATCCCGGTGCTGGCCCTTGCGGGAATTGTCAGGGTCCGTGCCCAGTTGCCGGTTGCGGTCAATCAGGTCCGGTTTGTCCCACAACGTGCCTTCCCATTCCGAGGTTTGTTGCAACAGGTGATGCCAGGTAATGTCCCGGTTCTGGGCCGAGGTGAAATGATCGTCCAGGGCGGTTTCGGCCACCGGTTGGTGAACATCGCCGATCAGGCCGTCCTTGACCGCCAGTCCGGCCAGGACTGCGAGATAGCTTTTCGCCACGGAAAATGTCATGTCCGCCCGCATGACGTCACCCCAGGCCGCGGCCAGCCGGCCCCGGCGCAGGATCACCGCCGCCGGACCGCCCCGCGGTTTGGTCGGGCCCAACACTTCGTTCCAGGGCGGCGGTTCGAACTCGCCCTTGCCCAGTTGATCGTCAATATTGCGGGACCAGCCGATTTCATGATTTTCGGCGAAGGCCACCGCCTCGGCCAGACGGGGTGAGGAGAAGCCGGCGCCATGCGGATCGGTCTCCCCCGGTTCGATATCTATTGTTTCCGACATGGGGGCAGTGTAGCACAACGGCGGCAAGTTAAAATTGTTCGTCGAGATGCAAAGGAAGCACCCATGGCTCCCTGCCAGGAAAAGAAGCCTGATTCAGGCCGGCGCCAGGGCGCTTCGTGAGGGCATCCTACTGGATCGCGGCGCCGGGTTTGCTGCTGGCCGCCGCGCTAGCATTGGTGCCGATCGACGGCCTGGCCGTCGAGACGGCGCGGACCGGCGCCTTGGCGCTGGCCACCGTGATATTGTTCGCAACCGGCGCCATGCCGGAATTCGTCACGGCCGTTCTGTTTTTCGCCATTGCCATGCTGTTCGCTCTGGCCCCGGCGGATGTGATTTTTTCGGGTTTTCATTCAGCCGGCTTCTGGATGGTCTTTGGCGGCCTGGTGATCGGCGTCGGGGTGCGCGGCACGGGCCTGGCGGAGCGTCTGGCGCACTGGGTCAGCCGGCGTTTTGGCCGCCGTTACGCCGGCATAATCGCCGGAATTATCGTCATGGCCGTGGTCATGGCATTTCTGATGCCCTCGACCCTGGGGCGGTTGATGATCTTGTTGCCTATTGTCTTGACCATGGCAGACGGCTTTGGCTATGGACCGGGCAGCAATGGCCGCGCAGGCATGGTGCTGGCGGTTTCCTTTGGCACCATGTTGCCCGGGTTCGCCATTTTGTCAGCCACGGTGCCGTCCATGGTGGTCATCGGCGCCAGCGAGACCTTATACGGCATCCGGCCCGTTTACGGCACCTGGTTGCTGCTGCATTTTCCCGTCCTGGGCGCCTTGAAGGCGGTTGCCATAGGTGCACTGATCGTCTGGCTGTTTCCACAGGATGAGGCGAAGACGCCATCGCGGCGGGCGGAGGCGCCGGCCGCCATGGCGCGGCGGGAACGGCTGATGGCCCTGCTGCTGCTGTTGGCTCTGGCTTTGTGGATGACCGATTTTCTGCATCATATTTCGCCGGCCTGGGTGGCCTTGGGGGTGGCCGGCATTCTTGTCCTACCCTTCGCCGGCATCGTCAGCCCCCAGGATTTCGACGAAAAGGTCAAGATGGGCTCGTTATTCTATGTTGCCGGTGTTTTGGGCCTGGGCGCCCTGGTGGCCCATGGCGGGGTGGGCGATCTGCTGGCGAAGTCCGCGTTGCCCCTGCTCAACTTGCAACCGGGCGGGAACGCCTGGAATTTTACCGCCATCGCCGGTTTATCCAGCGTTCTGGCGATGTTCGCGACGCAGCCTGGCGTGCCGGCGATCCTGGTGCCGCTGGCCGGCCATATGGCCGAGGCCGCCGCCCTGCCGGTGCAGGCGGTGCTGATGCTGACGGTGGTGGGCTATACCACGGTGATTCTGCCCTATCAGACTCCGCCCTTGATCGTGGCCATGCAATTGGGCGGTGTGCCCATACGACAGGGCAACAAATTATGCCTTTGGTTGCTGGCTGTTACCGTATTGCTGCTGTTGCCCCTGGATTATCTTTGGTGGCGTCTGCTAGGCTGGCTGCCATGACCGTGCATATCGTCAAGATTTGTGTGGGCGTCGATTCAATCGAGCAATTGGCCCAATTCCAATCGGCCCGGCGGGTGCGGTTCAAGGCCAGGGGCGAGGCGGCGGAAAATGTCCACCGCACCCGCAACCGGCCGCGGCGTGACCGCGAAGTTCTCGATGGCGGCTCGATCTATTGGATCATCAAGGGCTTCATCCGGGTGCGCCAGGCCATTGTGCGTCTGGACGTGTTATACGACGACGAAGAGGGCAAGTGTTGCGGTCTGGTGCTGGACCCGGCCCTGGTGCGGACTGAGCTGCATGCCCGCCGCCCGCATCAGGGCTGGCGTTATCTGGAGGCCAAGGACGCAGCCCCGGACCTGCCGGCGCACCTGCAAGCCGGCTATTGGGACGCGGCCCTGCACGATGGACCGCCCCCGGAAATGGCCGCCGAACTCCGCGCCCTGGGTCTGCTTTAGGCCGCCATGCGCGCCGTCCGCCTGCCGCGCCGGGGGTTGCGGCGGCGCTGGCCGGCGCGCTTGTCCGGGCCAAGGGCAGGCGCGTTCTCGGCCCCATGATAAGGGTGGTCCTCGATCACCGGCACGCTCTGGCGGATGGTCTTCTCGATGTCGCGCAGATAGCCTCGCTCTTCACGATCGCAGAACGAGATGGCGACGCCGCCCGCCCCGGCCCGTGCCGTGCGGCCGATCCGGTGGACATAGCTTTCCGGTTCGTTGGGCAACTCGAAGTTGATGACGTGGGTCACGCCTTCGACGTCGATGCCGCGCGCGGCAATGTCGGTCGCCACCAGGGCCCGGATGCTGCCCCTACGAAAGCCGTCAAGGGCCCGTTGCCGGGCATTCTGGGCTTTGTTGCCGTGAATGGCGTCGGCGTCGACGCCGTTCTGCTGCAAGTGCCTGGCGACGCGGTTGGCGCCGTGCTTGGTGCGGGTAAAGATAAGCACCCGCTCTACGTCCTCGTCTTTCAGTAATTCGCCGAGCAGCGCCCGCTTTTTGTCCTTGGGCACGAAAAACACCTTTTGCTCCACTTTCTCGACGGTGGTTGCCGCCGGGGCGGCCTCGACCCGGATCGGATCGTGCAGCAGTCCGCCGGCCAGATCTTGCACGGAGCCAGGCATGGTGGCCGAGAACAGGGCCGTCTGACGGCGCCTGGGCAGGGCGGCAATAATCTTTTTCACGTCGCGGATAAAGCCCATGTCGAGCATGCGGTCAGCCTCGTCGAGGATGAAGACCTCAACCGCGTCCAGCCGCACCTTGCCCTGGTTCATCAGGTCGAGGAGCCGTCCCGGCGTGGCCACCAGCACGTGGATACCGCGGGCCAAGGTCTGAATTTGAGGGCGGGCGGAAACGCCGCCGAAGATCACCGCCGTGCGCAGGTCCAGATGGCGGCCATAGCTGCGCAGGCTATCGTTGATCTGGCCCGCCAGCTCGCGGGTCGGCGCCAGTATCAGCGCGCGTGGCTTATTACGATGAGGTTGGCCGGCATTTCCCGCCAGGCGATGCAGCAGGGGCAGGGCAAAGGCGGCCGTCTTGCCGGTGCCGGTCTGGGCCACGCCCAACAAGTCGCGCCCTTGCAGCAGTGGCGGGATGGACTTTTGCTGGATGGGGGTGGGGGTCGTATAGCCTTCGTCTGCGATGGCGCGAAGGATAGGCTGGGCCAATTTAAGGCCCGGGAAATCAGTCATGTATTGCTTTTCTTTCTTGTTCAAATTCTCGCAACCCTGCGCCCCAAAAAGCGGGGCGGCGAGGGTGCCCGAGCACATTTGAACTAAATGTGCTCGGATTCTAAAAATTGGAGCAATCGAAAATTGCTCCTAGCACGGCGCAAACCGTGCCGACGCCGCGTGCCATGGCAGAGGCCCGTCTATCGATACGCCCGGATATGTCGGTAAGAAACGTGGCCGGTCCGCGAACTCGTTTGGCGGACTTAGTCGGAAATGGCCTCGGGTTAGGAAGCGCTGCAACCGACCGGCAAGCGATCGAAATTCGACCTTGAAGGGAGTGTCGCTGTAGGCACATATGGCGTCCGGCCCCTGGAAGTCAAGGTTTATCCAATCTTTTCGCCAATTCCATGCGTATGGGAAGAGACCTAGGCCCGGGCGATTGAGTCGATTTTGGCGCGGCGCTGGCCGGAGCGCTGGGCGATTTCGTTGTCCTGATCCTCGATGGCGGTGCGGGCCAAATCGTCAATGGTGTCGCCGAAGGATTGGTCGAGCAGGTCGTTCGACACTCGCCGGTTCGAACTTAAGGTGCCGTCCTGGTAGGTCACGTTGAACATCATGTATGCGGCACTCTTGCCCTTGGGTTTCTTGCGAGCCATTTTGGCCTCCATCTGTACAGAACAGGGGCCACATACCAGAGCATTGGCAAAAATTCAATTAATTGCCGCCCAAAGCCCGCGGCAGGTGTTTTTTTTACTATCAGCGTAAGGCGGCAAAATTTTGCGAAAATTTGCGATACCGCGCGAGTTCGGCCTCTCTTCACCGTTTGGCCCTATGCCGCGCCCCGGCCGTGCTCACAATCCAAGGGACGCCAGCCTCTCAAGAAAGCGGCCTTTTCGCGCGTGACGTTCGCAAATATCCTTCAGGCGCCGCTTAAAGGCAGCCCCTTGGCCCGACTCTTGAGCGCTGGTCTGGAGATCCGCGAGCAGCGCCGCCGCTTTGTCGTAACCGGGCCCATTCAGCAAGGTGATCTGGGCCTCGACATCATGCCAAACCGCCTCTCCGCGCCGCCGGAGCGCTTCAAGCCGCCGCCGCTTCTCGTCGGCGGCTTCCAACGCCCGCCGGCGTTGTTCCGCCATCGCCCTTTCCGCCTCCCGCCCTCGGCGTTGTTCCGAGATTTCTTGCGCCGCCAGGTGCAGGTCACCGGCGGTGCGGCGTGGCGTGCCGGCGCCGGGCTCGGCCAACTGCTCCCGAATACGGCGGCGAAAGCCGGCGGCGTGATGGGGGTCGCCGCCGTCAAAAAGATCAATCAGCAGGGCGGTCTTTTCCGGTTCCGGCAAGGCCCGGATCAGCGCGTGGGCTTGCCCGTTTCCAGACCCCTCTTCCGGCGCGCCATCTTTTGCCATGGCGGCATCGATCAGGTCGCGATCGATCATGAAGAACTCTGCGAACGCCTCAAGCGCGCCTGACAGATGAGAGAGATCGATAGCCGGCTCGACCGTATCGTCGGCCGCCATGCCGGCCTCGACCGCCATCAACCAGACCAGATAGAACAAGCGCAGGTCACCGTTCAGGATGTCCGCCCGCAAGGGTGCAAGCGCCGCCAGCCAGCCGCTGCCGTCGTCCCATTCATCGCATCCCTCTTCGTTACGCATGAAGTCGATGATGATATTCTCTCCGGCATTTCGCCATGACGCGCTCTCATCGTCGGTAATACAGCCCGCAAGCACCGCCGGATCGACCAGCCGGCGCGGCAGCCGCATGCAGAACATCCGCGTTCCCCAATTGGCCAGATAAAGATGGAGGTCGAAGACATGCTCCATCAAATGCGCCGGATCGCCAGCAAAATCTCCCCAGTCATAATGGTTTACAAAGCTGGTGGCGCTGATCCGGGCGCGCGTCGATTGCGCCCGAAGCTCGGTCTGTTGCGCCGGCGTGAGGGGCCGGTCAATCGCCTGAAACTCGTAATATTGATATTCACTCAACGATCGGTTCCCGGAGGTCAGGTAATGGGGTGAAAGATGCCTTCGGTTTCGAGGCTGGACAGCGCTTCGTCAAGTGACAGGCCGCGATAGATGGGCCACCATTGCCCCGTGTGGCGAAAGTAGGAAAGGCCAAAATCGTCGCGGCCCATATATTCTATTCGCGCATAGGGGCTGTCAAACTCGGGGTCATGGGCGTCCTCGGGGCGGTCGCTGCGAAAACGCTGGATGAAGCGGTAATTGCCGCCATGCCATTTGCCGAAAATATCAACCGGATAGTTGAACTCCGTCGGCTGAATTTCGGGTAGAAACCTTGGCTTCAGTACATCCGTGATAAATGCCTCGCAGCGCTGGCTGATCATGCGTTTTTCCGCCTCGGGCGGCGCATGCGATGTCCGCACCCGCGTCCATTTTCCCCGCGCCATGGGCCACGCTCCACGAAATAGTACCCCGCAGCCATGACGCCGTCTTCATCGTTGCGAATACCGGCCAAACGATATCGTGCCGCCAAGGGGTAAACCAGGACACCAGAATTCGATATCCGGTCTGTCTTGTCCAGACATTAATCGCCGGGAGGATTTCCGTTTTGCAAATGCCCGGATCGTTAGATGTAGTACGCCGGCAGGGGATCGAAACCGTTAAAGCCGACACTGGCGTAGGTCGTGGTATAGGTGCCGGTGGAGAGGAACTGAACCCGGTCTCCGATGGCCAGATCCAAGGGCATCTCGTAACCGGCCCGTTGATACAGGATATCAACGCTGTCGCAGGTCGGTCCGGCCAGGATGGCCGGCCCGGTCGGTTTGCCGTCGTGGGGCGTGCGCAGGGTATAGTTGATGGCCTCGCCCTCGGTTTCCGCCAGTCCACCGAAGCGGCCGATATCCAGATAGATCCAACGCACCGCCTCGCGCTCGCTTTTCCGCGCGACCAACACCACCTCGGCCTGCAACAGGCCGGCATCGCCGACCAGATAGCGCCCGGGCTCGGCCAGGGTGCGGGGCAGGCGGTTGCCAAAATGCCGGGTCAGCGCCCGTTCAATGGCGCCGGCGTAATCACCGATCGCCGCCACATCTTCCCCATAACGGGCCGGGAAGCCGCCGCCAATATTCAATATGGACAGTTCCACGTTCCGGTCGGCCAGGGCCCGGAAGACGGACGCGGCCCGGGCCACCGCGCTGTCCCATTGTTCCGGGTCGCATTGTTGGGAGCCGACGTGAAAGGCCAGACCATGGGGCGCCAGGCCGATAGCTTCGGCATTCGCCAGCAATGCTGTTGCCATGTCGCAGTCACAGCCGAATTTGCCCGCCAGGGGCCAGCGGGCGCCGGTGTTTTCCACCAATAGGCGGCAAAACACCTTGCTGCCCGGCGCGGCCAGGGCCAGTTTTTCCAACTCCGCCGCGCTGTCGAAGGCAAACAGCTCCACCCCCCTTTCGAAGGCATGGGCGATATCACGTTGTTTCTTAATGGTATTGCCGTAGGACAAGGTCTTCGGATCGGCGCCATGGCTTAGCACCAGGTCAACCTCGTTGGGGCTGGCGACGTCAAAACTGCCGCCCAATGCCACCAACAGCGAGATGGTCTCGGGCGCCGGGTTGGCCTTGACCGCGTAAAAGATTTCCACCGCCGCCAAATGCCGCCGCATCTGTTCAAAACGATCCGCCACCACATCCAGATCAACCACCAAAAAAGGCGTGGGCGGGTCCTGTTCCCTGATAAAGCGTGCGATTTTCTCCGTCATCGCGGCAACTCGATCGCGCTGATCGCCGGCAAGACGCCGCAGCGTTGTCTGGTCAACTCGATCCGGCTGGGGCGCAGGGCTTCCTGTAGGGCCAGGGCGGCACGCTCCGGCTCCGCCTCGCCGCACATGAAAATGTCGAAGGCGGCGAAGGCATGTTCGGGCCAAGTGTGAACGTTAATATGGCTTTCCGCCAGAACCGCAACTCCGGAAACCCCGCCAAAGGGCGAAAAATGGTGTAGGTGTATATGCAGCAATGTGGGCCCCGACGCCGTGACCGCGGCTTCCATGGCGCGCCTCAGTCCGTCCGGGTTATCCAGATGTTGGGCGCCCCAGATGTCCATTAGCAAGTGGACGCCGGCAAACCGGACGCCATTATTGGGTTTTGAAGTGGTCGTTGGGGACTAAATCTTCATTTGCGACGTCGACCGTCAACGTTTGAGCCTGAAAGACCGCAATTGGCGCGCCCTCCCAAATTGTAAGAATAACGCCGTCGAATGCTGTGAACCGGCCCACGCCCCAGGCTCGGAGCGGTGGCAAGATAGGATATATTTTCGTGGATGCAAGAGGCAAACTCACCGCCCTGTCCTCCCCTTCCGCGGCATCGACCCGCACCGCCGCCGACGGCGGGATGGCTTGCCATTCTTGGGTGCTTTGGACGATGATGCATCGGGGTCAGATATTTGGGAGAGAGAACTCATGCCGACTGAGTTGCGAAAGATCATCTTTTCTCATCGCGAACTGATTGAAGCGTTCGAACAGCGCCCCCATAACCTTCCCGAAAATACCGAAGCCGTGCCGCCGTGCGCCGTGCACGGCGTGCATGTTTTTCAGAAATTCGGCGGCGGCGTGAAAGTTCTGTTGGATATCGTGGACGAGACGGAAGGGCGGCAGAAGCGCTTCAATCTCAACGCCGAATTCATTTCGGAAGTTTTGCTGCATTATTGCAGCACGCTGAACATTCCGGTGGCCCGCGGGGCGGATAAGTATCTTGAGGTTATTGGCGACAACCTGGCCTTAAGTCAAAAAATCAGAGCCCAGGAAGTCTTTGCCGAACAGGCCGCGGAGCCGCCCTTGGAGAACTAGCGGGGGCCGCTTCGGCGGCCTACCTGGTCACGGCGGCGCTGTCGAAAGCGTCGTATCAAACGCAGGCTCCACCAATAACCCAGAAAGGCCGACGCGATCGCCCAGGGCACGCAGCCAAGCAGCATGGGCATGCCCCATGCCTGGAAAATGCCGGCCGCATAAATCCACAGTGATTCCAGGAAGGAGGCGTCGGTTTGCAGCAAGGTGGCCAATCGATCCGAAAACATGGCGTAGCCGCCCGCTTCGCCCCAACGGCCCAACATCCCCTCGCCCGTCAGCAGGAACAGATAATAGATCGGCGGCAGCGTGAAGACGTTGGTCAACCAGGTCCACAGCATGCCGACCACGACGTTGAAATCCCAGGCCGGGCGCAGCACCCGCACCACGGCCCAAATGCCCGCCACGATTATCATTTGAATGCCAACCGTCGGCGTCATCGCCACCAGCAGGCCGACGAAGACGCCGCGCGCCGTATAATTGGCGGCGGCGGGAGAGCGTAGGACCGGGATTACCAGGCGCAGCCGCAACAGGCGCTGAAATCGCCCCCAGCCGCTGTGTTTCGCCTTGGTCATGCCGTCCTAGCCCCGGTCCTAGCCATTGTTCAGGGCGCTGCGCTTGCCGACCCGCTTCATCACCGCGCTGCAAACGAACAATGTTGTTTCGCCCACATGGATATGACCCCGGACAAAGGCCATGCTGCCGGTGCGCCGGATCAGCTCGCCCCGCGCCTCGATCAGATCGCCAGCATGGCCGGCGGCGACGAATTCGGAATTGAAGGAAACGGTGACAAAGGCGTCGTCGGGCTCTCCCTTGGCGGTGACCGCCATGGTCAGATCCGCCATGGTCATCAGCAGACCGCCGTGGATCACCCCATAGGCATTGGCGTGGCGTGGTTCGCCGCGCAGGACAAAGTGGTGGCTGCCATCTTCCAACAGACGCCAAAAGAAAGGCCCGGCGTCGTTCTCGAACGGATCGACCGGATCATAGATGATATAACCGTCAAGTGGCGGCGACGTCGGCGGTGGGGGCTTTGGCTCGGACATGATATCGATCTAACATTTGCCGGCCCCCCTTGGCGAGGGGCAATGGGGAATGGTTCGCGGTACGGTCGACTTCGACCCTTTCAAATGGAGGATTGGGCGCGGCTTTGGGAGTCTTTGAATTGTTCCTTGCCGATGTTGGCGGCGCGTTCCACGGCCGGGCGGGCGCCGACGCGCTTGAACCAGGCCCGCAAATGTGCGAATTGCTTCAGATCGATGCCATAGGCCTTGTAGCCGCGAATCCAGGGCCAGCACGCCATGTCGGCGATGGAATATGCGCCGGCCAGAAATTCGCGGTCCCCTAGCCGGGTATTCATCACGCCGTACAGGCGGATGACTTCGTCGGTATAGCGGTCGACGGCATAGCTGATCTTGTCCGACTTGTAGTTGCGGAAATGCGCCGCCTGGCCGGCCATGGGGCCCAGGCCGGCCATCTGCCAGAACAGCCATTGTTCCACTTCGCTGCGCTGGCGCTGCTCTTTCGGGTAAAATTTATGGGTCTTGTTGCCCAGGTATTGCAGGATGGCCCCCGATTCAAAGATCGAAATCGGCGCCCCGTCCGGCCCCGCCGGATCCACAATCGCCGGCATGCGCCCGTTTGGCGAGAGCTTCTGAAGTCCGCTGCGAACTGCGCCTGCTTGGATAAATCGACCAGCTTGATGTCATAGGGCAGGCCGCATTCTTCCAACATGATGGTAATTTTCCAGCCGTTCGGGGTCGGCCAGAAATAGAGATCGATGGGTGCCATATTGTTTTGTCCTGGTTTTCGCCCCTCGGGCGGTGGCCGCCGGGCGGTCTGCATCTTCAAGGTAAAGTTATGATAGTGTTGCCGCCAGTCCGCAAGTCACCCGTACGCCGTGGGGCCGCCATATGACAATCGCCAGAACCGTTCCGGCACCAATTTTACGCCAAGGCAGCGTCATCCCGGCGTTCAGCGGCATGCGGTAAAGCAGCGGATGGCGCGGAATCCGGGCCTGGGCGCCCTGTTGGCGGTTCCGGCATTCCGCAAGGTCTGGATGGTTGGCGCCTTGGGCGGCGTGGTGCGCTGGATCGAGATGCTGGCCTTTGCGGTTTATGTTTTCGATATTACCAATTCGCCGTTTCAGGTTGCCCTTGTGTCCTTGGTGCGGATGCTGCCCCTGGCCTTTTTCGGGGCGGTGGTGGGCGCCATGGCGAATCGGGTCGACCGCCGGATAATTGTTCTGGGCGGCCTGATCCTGTTGTTTTTTGTCGCTATCCTGTTGGCCTGGCTGGCCCATTCCGGACGCCTGGAGATTTGGCATCTGCTGGCCGGTTCCCTGATCAACGGGTTTTATTGGTCCACGGACATGCCGGCCCGGCGCACCCTGTTGGGCGCCATCGCGGGCGCGGAACGGACCGCGCCGGCCATGGCCCTGGACGCCTCGACCAACAGTCTGACCCGCGCCCTGGGTCCGGCCACGGGGGGGCTATTGGTCGCCTTCACCGGTCTGTCGGGCGCGCTGTTGCTGGGCGCCGGTCTGTATGCCGCGGCCATTTTGTTGATGTTGTCCCTGCCCCGGCAGGACGGCGGCCGCGGCGCGCCGGCGCTTGGCCTGTGGCGTACCTTGAAGGAGGGTCTGTCCTATGCCGCCAGGGACCGGGCTGTTTTGGGCATCATGATCGTGACCCTGATCTTCAACATATGGTCTTTCCCTATACTTCGATGATTGCGGTGATTGGCCGGGACGATTTGGGCCTGGGGCCTTTCAATGTGGGCCTGTTGATGAGCATGGAAGGCGCGGGCGCCTTCATCGGCGCTATCGCGGTCGCCTTCCTGGGCGGCCCGTCGGACTATGGCCGGATTTATTTGTACGGCGCGGTGCTTGGTGAAATCTGCCTGATGCTATTTGCCTTTTCACCCTATCCCCTGCTCTCGGGCCTGATGTTGCTGCTGGCCGGCATCGGGGCGGGCTGTTTCTCCTCCATGCAGGCCACCCTGATGCTGTTGGTGGCGCCACCGGAGGTCCGCGGCCGCCTGATGGGGGTGCTATCGGTCTGCATCGGCCTTGGCCCCCTGGGTTTTGCCCATCTGGGTCTGATGGCGAATTGGCTGGGCGCGCCGCAAGCGGTGACGATCATGGGTCTGGAAGGGCTATTCGCCTTTATCCTGGCATGGTTGTTCTGGCCAGAAATTCGCTGAGACCGTAATATACGTGCGATAAAAAGCTAAAACGACGAAGTCTGGGAGGACAGAATGGATCTTGGCCTGAACTTGCCCCAGGATCACATCGATGCATTTGTTAAGGCTGGCGCCTGGATTGATCGAACCATTTTTGACTATCTCGAAGACGCCCTGGCCCGCGGTGCCGAGCGCCCGGCGATCACTGACTACAATGGCGAGACGGGGCAGAATACCACGCTTAGTTATGGCGAGCTGGATCGGCTTTCGCGGCGTCTGGCCCTGGCTCTGATCGATCTGGGCCTGGAACCGGGCGATGTGGTCTCGTTGCAACTGCCGAATTGGTGGCAGTTCAGTGCCCTGCATTTGGCGTGTGCCCGGATCGGCGCCATCACCAACCCATTGATGCCCATATTCCGCGAGCGCGAATTGCGCTACATGCTAAGCTTCGCCGAAAGCAAAGTGGTGGTCGCGCCCCACGGCTTTCGCGGCTTCGCCTACAAACCGATGATCGAGGGGATCCGGGGTGACCTGCCGAACCTGAGCCATGCGTTCTATGTCGGCGGCGACGGCGCGGATGACTTCGCCACGGCTCTTTTGAGCGAGCCGCGGGAAGAGCGGGCCGGTGCGCAGGCGGTCCTGGCGGCGCTTCGGCCGGCTCCCAACGATGTGAACGAGGTGATCTATACCTCCGGCACCACGGGGCAGCCGAAAGGCGTGATGCATACCGCCAACAGCACCTTCGGCCATTTGAGCACGTGGATTGCGCATAATGGCCTGAGTGGCGATGACAAGGTCTTCATGGCCTCGCCCTTGGCCCACCAGACCGGCTTTCTGTACGCCATTCTCCAGCCCATTATGCTGGGGGCGGAAGTTGTCTTGCTGGATCGCTGGGATGCCCCGGTGGGGGTGGAACTGATACAGAAACACGGCTGCACCTTTACCATGGGCGCGACGCCCTTCCTCAGCGACATCGTTGAAATGCCCAACGTACAGAATTTTGATCTGTCAAAGTTGCGCATCTTCGCCTCAGCCGGCGCGCCGATCCCGCCGGCCCTGGTGCAAAAGGCGGCGGCAAATTTCTCCTTCAAGGTGCTGTCGGGGTGGGGCATGACGGAATGCGCCTGCGCCACCATCTGCAGCCTCGACGATCCGGATGAAAAGGTCTGGACCTCGGACGGCTATCCCCTGCCCCATACGGAAGTGATGATCCACAGGCTCGACGGCAGCCCGGCGCCCCAGGGCGAGGAAGGCGTGTTGAAGGTGCGCGGCGCGCCCATGTTCGTGGGCTATCTGAAAAAGCCGGAACTGCACGGCAGGGACGCGGACGGCTGGTTTGACACCGGCGATCAGGCTTTCATGCACCCCGACGGCTATATCCGCATCACCGGCCGGGCCAAGGATATCATCATCCGAGGCGGTGAAAACATCCCCGTCGTGGAGGTCGAGGACGTGCTCTATCGTCATGCGGCGGTGGCCGAGGTCGCCGTGGTCGGTATGCCCGATGACCGTCTGGGCGAACTGGGCTGTGCCTTCGTGACCTTGCAGCCGGGCGGCAGCCTGGATTTGGCGGGGATGATCCGCTATCTCGATGAAATTGGCACGGCGAAGCAATACTGGCCCGAGCATCTGGAAGTCATCGACGAAATGCCGCGCACCCCCAGCGGCAAAATCCAGAAGTTCAAGCTGCGCGAGATGGCCACGGCGTTTGGCCGCTAGCCGAGATAATAAGCCGCATGATCCAGGACGCCACCGAGACGCAGCTACAGGAGACCCGGGATAATTGGTCTCTGCGGGCCAGCGAGTGGAACCAACAGGCCGATCATATGGCCAGGCTCGCCAAAGGCCTGAACCTTGCCTATCCGGTTTACACCCACACCCACTAGGGCTAGAATGGGCGCAAACCGGATATAGGGGAGCGCGCCATGGATGTTCTCGACCGCGCCGATCTCCCATTCCCGCATTCGCTACCCGAGTTCCAGCGACTTTT
>JAKZRK010000024.1:0-25122 GCA_047518225.1 Alphaproteobacteria bacterium
TCTACCCGTTCAACGCCTTCCGCTCATTGCTCGGCATCGCGGGCGACACCTCTGCTCCAACCTATGCCGAGCTTTACTCGGGAGAGTGGCGGCACCCTACATGTAGCGGTCATGGGCGTTAACCGGATAGGCAAGGGTTAATTTATTGTCAAGAGATGCAAGGATTTGTAAAATATAAGTGAAATAAGTAAATGTATCAGCGCAATCAAACATCAACTTATTTTTTGTCTGGAAAAGTCACTATAAGAATTGCTATATTCAATTTCACAATAATAATACTTATGATATATGCCATTTTTCGTATGAGATTGAATTTTGTTACTTAAACAATTGTTGATGTCATGAACATCCGCGGGCACCGCATGCGATGGCCTCGGAGTCCCGCTGCATAAGGCGTCCCTATGGGTCCCTATCGGCGTCGGGTGGTATGGGGCGTGGGGCGCGGCCATGACGCGGACAGGCTATGATAGCCTGCACCCCGAAACCAAGCCGATAGGGAGACTATACATGTCCCGGGTATTCAGGACGCCGCAGGTGGTGAGCGAGCAGGACGTGCCGACTTTGGGACCAGGCCACGACGAGTCGCACTACATCTCCGTGCCCATCAAGCAGTTTTACAGCCTCGAGAACGTGGGCAACGCCGGCGTCTGCAGCATGCGGCCCGGCGACGAAACTTGCGTGTTTGCGATCGAGGCAGATGATGATGGCAGCGTGCCCCATCACTACGGTCCGTGCGACGAGTTCTACTACATCCTGGAGGGTGAATTCACCGTTTGGTGGGGCACGGACGCCTCGGCGCTGGATGCCTCGTACGTTCTGAAGAGGGGAGACTGCACCTACTATCCCACCGGTTGGAAGTACAAGGTCAGGAACACCGGGGATGTCCCGGGCAAGTTCTTCTATTTCCTGACATCTCCGCCGGGTATCAAGCGCCGCTTCGATTGAGGGCAAGCCGGGCCGGCAGGTTGGTATTGTTATGCCGTAATCGTGGCGGCGGCGCGCAGGCTGGCGATCATGGATGTTCGCAGCAGGTAGTCGCGGGTCTTTTGCCCATCGGAGGAAACCTCGGCCAGGAAGTCGCGGAAGTCTTGTTGTGCCTCCGGCGTGGCCGCTTCCAAATTCCGCTTGTTGCGAATGGTATGGCTGTTGACGTAGTCGAGGGCGATGGGCCGGCGCTGTTTCTCGTACAGATCAAGCAAACCCTCGCCGCCCTCGCCATGCCAGACGGCGGCCATCTTTTCGGCCAGATTGAAGGCGTCGTGAATGCCGCCGTTCATGCCCATGCCGCCCAGGGGGTTGTTGATGTGGGCCGCATCGCCGGCAATGAAGGCGCGGCCGGCACGATAGCGGTCCGCCACCCGTTGGTGCACCCGGTACAGGGTGGTGTGGGCCGTCTCGTAGGGTTCCGCCGTGGCATGGGCCCATTGCAGGCGGGCCTCGATCCGATCCGGATCAAATATCTCGTCCTCGGATTCCTCCGGCCGGGTCGGAAACATGGCCCGCCACAGCCCCGGCACCTTCAACAGGAAGAACCATTGTTCCGGATCGGCGAAATAATTGACCTTTGACAGATCGGCCATGGCCGTCTCGAATGGAAACGGCGTGGAGACCACCAGGAAACGTTCGTCCCAGGTAAACCCTTCGAAGGATATATCCAGGGCCTGGCGCACGACGCTGTTGGCGCCCTCGGCCCCGATCAGCCAGCGGCCCGTGAAGGCTTCCTCGCCGCCATCGGGGTTTTTGATCAGCGCGGTCACGCCATCGCCGTTTTGCCCGAGGCCGATAATGGCATGGCCAAAGCGCACATCCGCGCCGCCCTGGGCCACCAGCCAGTCATGCAGCAGATGGTTCAACTTGAACTGTTCGCACTGCACCCGGAAGGGATGCGCCGTATCATCGGCCAGGGCGGCAAAATCGAATTCCGCCAGGCAGCCATTGGCGCGGTCGCGGAACTGAAACCTTGACGCCTTGAGGCCCTGTGCCATCAGGCCTTGAGCGGCGCCATAGGGGGCCAGCATGTCCAGTGTGGGCGGATGAAAGGTGGAGGCGCGTAGATTTTCCGGCAGCCGCGTCTCGGCCTCGAACACGGTTACGGGAATGCCGCGCCGGGTCAGATAGGCCGCCGCGCTCAACCCCACCGGCCCGGCCCCGGCGATCAATATTCGTTCACCATTCATAGCTATGGCGCGGTCCAGCCGCCATCGACCATGATCGTGGTGCCGGTGATCAGGGCCGCCGCCGGCGAGGCCAGGAAAACCACCGCGCCCAGCACATCCCCGACCTGGCCAATCCGCCCCATGGGTATCTTCTCACGCAGTTCGGCCGCCGCGCCCGGGTTCTTCAAACGTTCTTTCAGCAAGGGCGTTTCGATGGCCGTGGGGCCCACGGCGACGACGCGGATATTCCTGGGCGCCAGCTCCACGGCGGCGGATTTGGTCAAACCCTCGATGAAATGCTTGCTGCCGGAATAGATGGCGGCGTCCGGCCGGCCGACCTTGCCGAAGGTCGACGACAGGTTAATGATCACGCCGCCGCCCTGGCGGTCCATGATCCGGGCGGCGGCCTGGGCCGCCAGAAATGCCGCCCTGATATTCAGGTTCAGCATGATATCCAGGCTTTCCGTCGTCGCTTCGAGAAACCCGCCCGGAATATTGGTGCCCGCATTGTTGACCAATATATCCAACCGCTCCAAATCATCGAACGCCTGGGTCAGCGCCGCCTGGTCCGTGACATCGCAGACGAAGGCCCGGGCGGTGCCGCCCTTGGCCTCGATTTCCCCCGCGACCTGCCTGATCTCGGCCTCCGTCCGGCTCATGACGATAACCTCCGCGCCGGCCTCGGCCAGGGCCAGGGCGCACCCACGGCCAATGCCCCGGCCCGCGCCGGTGACCAGGGCCACCTGGCCGTCAACCCGCATGGAGGGCAAAACCGGCCCCATATCGGTCACTTTACCGGTCATCGCATGTGTCCTTATATGACCTCCGAGACGATCACGTTCAACAGCACCTGACGCCGTTCCTCGACGACCATTTTCACGGCCCGGGCCAAGGCGGCCGGCAATTCATCAGGGTCCGTGACCCGTTCGCCATGGCCGCCGCAGGCGGCGATGACCTGCTCGTAATCCGGGGCGGGATCCAGGCGCGAGAGGGGAATGTCATTGCCACCCAACGCCTTGCCGTCGGGATACATGGCCTTGGTGGCCCGGCGCACCGCCCCCCAGCCGGCATTGTTGACGATGATGAACAGGACCGGCAGGTCATAGGCACGGGCGCAATAATGCGCCGCCAGGGGGTTGCCGAAGAAATAGGAGCCATCCCCGATGGCGGCGACGATCAGGTCGTCCGGCGCGGCCAGCTTGGCGCCCAGGGCGGCACCCAGACCCCAGCCCAGGCCGCCCGCCGGGCTGGGACCGAAATAGCGGCCCGGCCGGTTGAGGCCCGCATGGTGCGCCGCCACGCCCATTTCGTTGACCAGAATGGAGTCATCGCCAAGAATTTCGCCGACGCATTGGGCCAGCCAGGCGGGATGGATCGGATCGGCCTGGCGGGCCTTGTCTCTGATCCCCTGCCATTTGTCGCGCACGGCCTGGCGGGCATCGGCGACCCGCGCCCGCCGCGCCTCGATCCGGGTGCTATCGGCGCCCGCCATGGCTTCGGCCAAAAGCGGCAGCGAGGCGGACGAATCCGCCGCGATGGACAGATGGGATGGGAAGCCGCGCACCGGATAGCGGCTGAATAGAGGATCGGGGGCCAGATGGATAACCCTGGCATCCGCGCGCACGGGGTCGGTGGCGGGAATCCAGGGCACGTCGCAATCCAGCACCAACACCGCGTCGGCCTGGGCCAGATGGGGTGACGGCTCGTAATCCAGATGCATGGGATGATCGTTCCCCAGGCACAGATAGCGGGGCACGTGGGTAATCACGGGAATGGCGAAACGTTCCGCTAGGGCCGCCAGATGCCCCGCCGCGGCGGTGGATTTGCCCACGTCCGAGGTGATGATCAGGGGATGTTCCGCCGCCAGCAGAATTTCGGCGGCCTGGGCGATCTGCGCCGGGTCGGGATGGGCGGCGCCGGTCGGCGCGGCCCGAAGCGGCGCCGATGACGTCTCCGCCGGCGCGGCCAACACTTCGCGTGGAATAGACAGATAGACCGGGCCGGGAATATCCGATTGGCAGATTGTAATGGCCCGGTCGATCACCACGGCGGCCTCTTCCGGCGCGCGCATTTCATAGTCCCATTTGACCAGTTCCCGCAGCATGCCGGCCTGATCGAACATTTCCTGAGCCCAATGGATGTGCCGGCTGCGCGTACCCCTGGCCAGGCCGGCGTGCTCGGACCACGGGGTGCGCCCCGCCATGAGCACAAGGGGAACGTTGGTGCGGTACGCGTTGGTCAGGGCGCAGATGGCGTTGGAGGTGCCCACGTTTACATGCAGCATCACCGCCAGGGGCTTGCCCGTGATCATGGCGTAACCATGGGCCATGGAGACCGCGACATTCTCGTGGGGGATGACCATCGCCTGCGGGCCGTCATTATCTCCCGCTTGTGCGATAGCCTCGATAATGGGGGGAAAGTCCGTGCCCGCATTGGCCAGGAAGTATTCGATGCCCGCCGCGCGCAAGCGCGCCAAGACGGCATGGCCGACCGTTGTCTCCGCCGCTGTTTTGATCGTTGAGCTATCGTTCATTTTTCTATTCCCCTATGTCTCGGCCGCGATGATCGCGGCGGCGGCGGCGGGATCATCCAGTACCGCATCCAGATCCACATCGCCGGCGCCCGGCACTCTGATCACCGTGAAGGTAAAATCATCCGCCGCCAGCGGTATGGTCGCATCCAGGCCCATCTTTGCGCCGACCCCATCGTCCGTCGTGGTCGGGTCCAGCTTGGAACCTTGGGTATTGCCGACTACCAATAGATCCTGATCGGCCTGAAAGCGCGTTGCGACGGCCCATTCCACCGCTTCGGCATCGTGAATATTGACATCTTCGTCCACCACGATCACCTGTTTGATGTCATAATGGCCGGCGAAGGCGCCCATCATGATGTTCTTGGCCTGGCCTTCCTGCTTTTTGCGTATCTTGACCACCAGATGATAGCGGCAGACGCCGCCCCGCGACAGATGCACGTCGAGCACGCCGGGGTCGTTGCGTTGCAGGGTTTCCAGCAGGGTCGCCTCGCGCGGCAAGCCGCCCAGCAACAGATGTTCCATGCCGCCGCCGACGATGGTGTGGAAGATCGGCTTTTGCCGGTGGGTGATGGCGTCCACCTGGATGACGTGGCGGTCGGCCCGGCGGCCGTAATATTGCGGAAATTCCCCGAACGGCCCTTCGGGCTCCGACACGTCCGGCAGGACGCGGCCTTCCAGAACGATTTCCGCCCGGGCCGGCACCCGGACATTGTTGGTCTTGCATTTGACCATATCGACGGGTGCGCCGTGCAGGGCGCCGACGATCTCCATCTCGTCATAATCCAGGGGTACGATGGCCTGGCTGGCCAACAGCGCGGCCGGATCAACGCCGATCACGATGGCCACTTCCAGGGCCTCGCCCGCCTCCGCCGCCATGCGGGCATAGGTCCAGGTATGGCGCGGCAGCAGCAGAACGCCGATGCGGTCCTTGCCGCTGATCTGACAGCGGTGGATCGAAACGTTCTGAATGCCATTGCCTGGGTTGCGGGAAATCATCAGGCCAGCGGAGATATAGGCTCCGCTGTCCAGTTCGTTATGGGTCGGCACGGGCAATTGCCGGGTGATATCCACATCGCGGTGCACCACCGCCTGCACCGGGCCGTCCTTAACCTCGCGCCACGGCAGGGGATGGCGCACCGCGTCCTGATAACGGTCCAGCAAATCATCCTCACTGACCCCCAGGCAATCGGCGATCCAGTTGCGCCCGGCCAACAGATTGGCGGCCACCGGCACCGGGTGGCCGTCGGGATTGGGGAACAGCACCGCCTTGTCCTTTTCCAGGCGATCCGAGACGGCGGCCAATTCGTGCCGCAGGCCCAGGCCGGGCTTGGCCACGGCCAGGCGGCCGGTGGCGGACAGATGGCTCAGCCATTCCCGCAGATCGCGGCTGCAACGATTGGCCGACGGCGCCGGCGCCCGGTTCGTCGTCATGTGCCTCTCCTCGCTAATTCTTCTTCATGAGCGGCTGCAATGCCTCCGGCGCGAGGGCCGGCAATTCCCGTTTCAATATCTTGCCGACGGCATTGCGCGGCAACTCGTCCAGGAAAATAACGTATTTCGGTTTCTTGTAGGAAGCGATCATGCTTCGGCAGTGATCCATCAATTCGTCTTGCGACGGCTGCGCGCCGGTTTCCACCTGAACAAAGGCGGCGACCGCTTCGCCGTACATTTCGTCCGCGACGCCGATGACGGCGGCATCGGCGACATCGGCGTGGCTGGTCAGGGCGCCTTCAACTTCCTTGGAATAGATATTGAAGCCGCCCGAGAGGATCATGTCTTTCTTTCGATCCGCGATATAGAGATAGCCCTCGCCATCCCGATAGCCCAGATCGCCGGTATATAACCAGCCGTCCCGCACGGCGGCGGCGGTTTCCTCGCGACGGTTCAAATAGCCCTTCATCACCGTGTAGGCGCCCGGCGGGCCCGAGCGCACCAGTAATTCGCCGACCTCGCCGGTGGCCAGATCGTCGCCGGCATCGCTCACCACCCTGACCTCGATCCCCGGCGTCGGCCGCCCGACAGAGGCGGGATGGGTAAATTGCTCCTCGTGGGATAACGAGGTGACGCCCCGCCTCGGTCATGGCGAAGAACGAGACCAGCTTCGTATCCGGCAACAGTTCGATGAATTGTTCCTTCAGACTGACCGGAAACGCCTCTCCCGTAACCAGAACCCGGCGCAGGCTGCGGCAGCGGCCCGGGTCAATGGCGATTTCAGGCAGCATCATGCGGCAGACCGTGGGCACCATGCCCATCACCGTGACGCCATGGCCCTCGATCAGATCAACCGCCATGGCCGCATCGAAACTTTCCATCACGACGATGGTCGCACCCAGGGTCAGGGCATTGGCGAGACGGCCCATGCCCGTGCGGTGGGTCAGGGGCGTAACCACCAAAAAGCAATCCTCAGCTGAAAGCCCCCATTCCACGGGGTGGATAAAACCGTTCTGGATCAGCACATTGGCATGGGTAATGATCGCCCCCTTGGCCCGGCCCGTGGTGCCGGAGGTGTAGTTGATCATGCATTCGTCCTGGCCGCCGGGCACCGCCGGAAGATCGCCCGCGCGGTCCTGCAACAACGACCTAAAAGGTACCGCGCCGGGCATCTCGCCACCGACAACAACGGATGCCATGCCCTGCCGCGCGGCCAGCAGGTCGCTCAGCGCGTCCGCCTGATCCACGTGAAAGGCCAAGACCTTGGCCTCGCAATCTTCGCAGAAATCGGCCAATTCGCGCATTGTCATTCTTGTCGTCACCGGTACGGCCACCGCACCGAGGGCGAGGGCGGCATAGAGCAGTTGCACCACCGCCACGCCGTTTGGCAGATACAGCATGATTTTGTCGTCCCGGCCCAGGCCCAGTTCCCCTAAACCGCCCGCCACCTGACGGATGGAATGTTGCAGGGCGCCATAGGTGATGGCCACTCCGCCGCAGATCACGGCTACCTTGTCCGGGTGCCGTTCCGCATGGGCGGCCAGGACGACTTCCAACCGCATGGGCCATTCCTCCCACGATTCTTCTTCTTGTTGTCAATGTTACACGGAATTCCGCGGCTTTGCTTTCACTGAATGCGCCGTGATAGCCTGTTGGCCATGGTCGCCAGCCTGTTTTCCAACCTGGCCCGCGCGGCGGCCCTGGCGGCGGGGATGAGTGGCGCCCTCGCCGTCATCAACGCCATTCCGTGGCGCAAGTACCGCGCCACGGCCCAGACCAACGGCGTCGGCCCTCTGGCCCGGAACGACCTGCCCAAAGTCCCCCAAAGAGGCTCCGGCACCCGCGCCGCGCCCGCCAGAATGGGCACGGCGGCATAGAGCTGATAGGATTTTCGCATGAAACGGGTATACCAAAAAGAACTGACGCCTGAAGAAATCGCCGCCCTACCGGATGAGGCCATTGATACCTCCGATATCCCGGAATTGAACGAAGAATTCTGGAAAAACGCCCGCGCGGTCTATGTGACCGTCAGAGAGAAACGTATGGTGGCCGTGCGTGTTTTTACCAAGAGGATCCGGAAAACACCGCGCCGCGAGATTGAGATCGCCTTGAGAAGGGCGCAGGAGGTATCATGAGCAAGCTGAAATCCGTCCCGGTCGACCGCGCCTTTGAACGATGGCGAAAAGATCTGGATTATCTGCGGGAATTCAAGGCGCTTGAGGATGAATTCGCCATGGCGCAAATGTTCACCAATGCCAGAGGCGAGGCCGGATTGACGCAACAGGAATTGGCCGAGAAGATGGGCACCTCCCAGGCCTATATCGCGCGGGTGGAGGGCGGCAAGGAAAGGCCCTCCACGCGCACCCTCAACCGTATCGCCAAGGCGACAGGCCACCGTGTGGTGATTAATTTTGAGCCGCTGGAGGCCAGCCATTCTTGAAAAAGGGTGGGCGCCACACACCAACAATGCAGGGAGGGAGTGATGATCGAAATCAATGGCATGGCCCATGTTATTCTGACGGTCAGTCAGTTCGATTTGGCCAAGGCGTTCTATGGGCGGCTGATGCCCGTGCTGGGGCTGGAGTGCGTCTTTGACGGCGCCAACATGTGCTATTTCGTGGGCGCGCGCACGGCGCTGGGCATCCAGCCCTGCGCGCCGGCGCATGCCGGTGAACGGTTTGTCCAGGGCCGGGTCGGGCTGCACCACATCTGTTTCCGGGCCCGCTCCCGCGCCGATGTGGATCAGGTTGCATCCCTGCTCGAGGAGATGAAGGCCCATATTGTCAGCCCGGCCAAGGAGGGACCCTGGGCGCCCGGCTACTATTATATCCTGTTCGAGGACCCTGACGGCATCCGGGTGGAGGTAAATTTCGTCCCCGGACAAGGGGTGCTGGCCGCGGACGAGGCTTTCAATCCCAGTAACGACTTTCGCTGACTGCGGCCGTCGTTGTCCATGGGCCGGGAATTGTCCGAATGTGCTTCAATGCTCGGCAAGCACCGCGCCTGCCGCGCCAAGTTCAACCGGCCCCGCGGGATTCCTTGCGGTGGGCGAGCGAGCTGGAAACGCCGTAGGCGTCGTCCAGGTCAATTCCCCGGGGCTCGCCATCCAGGGTTTTTTGCAGTGCCGCTTCCAGGCGCCCGACCACGTCGTCCAGTTCCGCCTCGGTGATGGTCAAGGGCGGCACCAGGCGGATGCAGTTGCGCGAGGTCAGCAGCAACAACCCCTCGGAAATCGCATTGAAGCGGATCCGCTCGGCGGTGACGAAATCAGGTGTCTTCGTCTGCCGGTCCTCGACGATGTCCAGCATCTGATAAAGCCCCAAGCCGCGCACGTCGCCAATGAAGGCGAAGCGCTGCTGCAATTGCTCCAGGCGCCCGCGCAGGTATGCGCCCAGCTTGGCCGCCTTGCCGGTCAGGTCGTCGCGGATCACGATCTGCAACTGCTTCAGCGCCACCGCCGCCGGCAGCGGGTCGGAGGAATAAGTCCCGGCCCAGGGTATTCCGGCCTTGCCCTTGCTTTGTTCGGCGATCGCGGGGGTAGTGACCGCGCCGGTAATCGCCATGCCCGCGCTCATGCCCTTGCCGAAGGTGACGATGTCGGGCACCACGTCGTAATGCTCGAAACCCCACATCTTGCCGGTGCGGCCCGGCGCCAGTTGCGCCTCGTCCAGGATCAACAAAGCGTCCCAGCGCTCGGCCAACTGCTTCAACCTGGGCAAAAATTCCGCCGGCGGCACGTTCATGCCGCCCGGCACCTGAATGGTCTCGGCCATGATGGCGGCGACTTCCTTGGTCGAAAGATGCTCCAACCTATCCGCGCTCGCCTCGATGCAGGCGACATCGCATTCCGGGTATTTCAGGTTGATGGGGCAGCGGTAGCAGCTTGGCGAAAGCAGTGCGTTGCGCGCCGCCGGTATCATCAGCGGCCCCAGATTGCTGCGCCGGGCCCCGCCCACCGTGGTCAGGGATTCGACGGCCAGGGTGCCGCCGTGCAGGCCGCGCATCAGCGAGACCAGTTCGAACTTGCCGGTGGAACCGATCGCCATGCGCATGGCGACCTCGTTCGCCTCCGAGCCGGTGACGGCATAGTTCATCTGGTTCAAATCGCCGGGTAGCGTGCTGGCCACCAACTCGGCATATTCGATGCTCCACGGATTGCTGTACCACGAGGCCTGATGGATCAGCTTTTCGGCCTGCCCGCGGATGGTCTCCACCAGTTCCGGATGGGCGTGGCCAATCACCAGGGACATCATGCCCGACGACATGTCGTAATAGCGGTTGCCGTCCACATCGATGACAAATACGCCTTCGCCGCCCTCGAAGATGATCCGCGGCAAAAAGCGCCAGCCCCGAATCCCTTGCTCGTCGCGGCGGGTCAGTTCGCGGTGGTGCTGGGAGAATCCAAATCGGTCCGCGATGTCCTGGCTCATCGGCTGCCCCCTTAATGCGGCATTTTACAGATATCTGAAAAATTCACGCTCACCGTAACCAGATTTCACCATCATTGGAATGAATTTCCCGCCCGAATTTTGGCCAGACTAGCCCGGAACGTCTCTAGCATCCGGAATTGTCCAGGCCAGTCGGCAGCTTGGTTTTACAAAGGAGTGCCCCGTCCAAAATGGCGCCGGTCAGGTTGGCGCCGCTAAGATCGGCGCTGCCCAGGTTTGCCCCGGTCAAATTAGCGCCCGTAAGATCGGCCGCGACCATGGTGGACCAGGTCAGGTTGGCGCCCTCCAAATTGGCGCCGCGCAGATCGGCCCCGGTCATATCGGCCAGGGGCAGGTCCGCCCGTTCCAGATCAGCGCCCCGCATATGGGCGCCCTGTAAATTCGCCCCACCCAGATTGGCCGCCGTCAGGTCGGCACCGGCCAGATTGACGGCCGCCATATTGGTCCTGGTTAAGCTGGTTCGGATCAGGGTGGCGCCCGCGAAATTGGAGCCACGCAAATCCACCGAATGAAAATTGGCTTCCGTGAGATCGGCGCCGCTCAGGTCAACATTTTGCATAATGGCCTGCAACAGATTGGCCCGCCACAGGCTGGCGCCGGGAAATGCGCTGCCGCTCAAATTGGCACCGCTTAGATCCGCTAATTTCAGCTGCGCGCCGGCCCCTTTGACCCCGCGCAAGTCCGTCCGGCCCAGAGAGGCGCCGGTAAAATCCGCGCCCGCCAACCGGGCGCCGCGCAGATCCGCCCACCACAAATTGGCGGCAAGAAACTTCGCTTCCCGCAGATCGGCCCGCTGCAAATTGCTCCACCACAAATTGGTGCCGCTGAGATTTGCACCCTTCAGATCCGCATCGATCAAATCGATCCACCACAGGCTGGCATTGCTCAATTCGCAGCCTGGACAGCCATTATTGGCCTTGACCACCCGCACGCGGGGTTCGTCATAGCCAAACAGCCATGCCGCGATGGCGGCGAGCACGATAAGTACGGCCAGACCTATTTTAAGTAATTTGCGCATTTGAACCGAAGGAGAGGCTGGGGCGGGTGCGATGTAGGATCAGTCAGGCGGTGTCATACCAGGAATTGCCCGCCAGGGAAGTCTCAAATCAATTACCTGCCATCAACTCTTCCACACTGGCGCGAAGACGCGGGTCGGTTCGGGGCATTTGGCTTGCCGCTTCAAAGGCGCGGGAGGCACGCAGGACCAAATGGTCGGCAAAGCGGGGGCCAACGATTTGCAGGCCAATGGGCAAGCCGCTATCGGAAACCCCGCAGGGAATGGACGCGGCCGGCTGGCCGGTCAGATTGAACGGCACCGTAAAGGGCACGGCATGGCGCCAGCGGTCGAATTCCGGGGAATGATAGCGGGTTTCCACGGTTGGCGGCAGGGTCGGTTGGGTCGGCGTCAGCAGCAGATCATAGTCGCGGTGAAAGGCGGCGAACTGCGCGCCCAGGCGGCTTCGTTCCGCTTCGCCTTGCAGGTAAACATCAATGCCTACATCCAGGCCGGCCTCCGCCAGGGCGCGAAAATCCGGTTCCAGCAGCGCCCGTTTCTCTTCGCTCATGGCGCGGACCCGGGTGGCGAAGCCGGCCAGCCAATAGGCCTCGAACCGCGGGCGCAAGGGCGCGATCACCTCGTCGACGTTGTCAACCGCCGCGCCAAGGTCGGCGAACAGCCGCACCGCCCGGTCGGTCGCGGCGAGAACGTCCGGCGCCGCCTCGGCGCCACCCAGGCCGGGCGCATAGGCCAGCCGCAGACCGCGTACGCCGTCGTCCAGGCCGATGCGGTAATCCCGCCCATCGGGCGGCAGGGCCCGCCAATCCCGGTCATCGGGCTGGGCTATTACATTCAGGAACAGCGCCGCGTCCGTGACCGTGCGGGCGATGGGACCGCCACATGACAGGGTGGAGAAGGGCCGGTCGTTGGGCGCATGGGGCACCCGGCCATAGGTCGGCTTGATGCCATACAAGCCGCAATAGTTAGATGGGATCCGGATCGAACCGCCGCCGTCCGTGCCATAAGCGATGGCGCCAACCCCCGCCGCCAGGGACGCCGCCGCACCGCCCGAGGAGCCGCCCGGCGTATGCGCGGGGTTCCAGGGGTTGCGGGTTATCCCCGCCAGGGGGCTGTCCGTCATGCCTTTCCAGCCGAATTCGGGCGTCGTGGTCTTGCCCAGGATTACCGCGCCGGCCTCGCGCAGGCGGGCCACGGCCGGTGCATCTTCTTCCCAGGGGCCATTTGAATCCTCGGTGCGCGAGCCGCTCAAGGTGGGCCACCCCTTGGTCGCCACGATGTCCTTGATGGTCAGGGGGATGCCATCCAGGGGGCCCAGCGGCCGCCCCTGGGCCCAGCGCTGGGCGGAGGCGTTGGCGGCTTCCCGCGCACCGGCCTCATCGACCAGTTGAAAGGCGTTCAGGGCCGGCTCCGTGGCCCCGATCCGGGCCAGCGCCGCCTCCGTGGCGGCCCCGGGCATCAGCCGCCCCTGTTCATAGGCCTTGTGCAACTCGGCTACGGTCGGGAACTCCAACCCGTCATCCATGTTATTTACGCCGCCAGATCACTCGGCGGCCTCCGGCATGGTACTACCCGGAACGCGCCATTCCGCCAGCAAGTTGTCTTGCAGCGTATTTGCGTCTTGCAGATGCCGTGCCTTGATATGGCCGTAACCAACGATCAGTTCCGGCACCTGGGCCAGGCGGACGGCCAGGCCCAGATTACTTGCCTTCAGGCCGGTCAGAAGCTCCCCGATCATGGCTTCATACTCGACGATCAGGCGGCGCTCGGTCCGGCGCTCCTCGGTCCGGCCAAAGACATCCAGCGGTCCGCCGCGCAGGAATTTCAGGCGCGCCAGCCAGGTCATGGCGGTACCCATCCAGGGGCCAAAGTCGCGCTTCACGGGCAGGCCCGTATCCGGGCTGATCCTGCTCAGGACCGGCGGCGCCAAATGGAATGCCAGGGTGTAGTCGCCTTCGAACTGCTGTTCCAAAGCCGCCTTGAAACGGCCATCGCTGTACAGCCGGGCCACTTCATATTCATCCTTATAGGCCATCAGTTTGTACAAATTACGGGCCACGGCCATGGCCAGGGCCTGACTATCAGGCGTGATTTCCGACTCCCGCGATTTTACCTGTTCTACCAGGTCGCCATAACGGCGGGCCAGGCGGCGGTTTTGATAGGCGGTCAGATCTTCTTTACGCCGCGCCACCAGAGCCGGTAAATCATTGTCCGGGAGATCCAGGCTGGCGCCTTGATCAGCCTGCCCCATCACCGCTTCCAGGTCGACGGCGGCCCGCCGCCCCCACAGGAAGGCCGATTTATTCATCTCTATGGCGACGCCATTCATCTCGATGGCCTGCCCGATCGCCTCGGCCGATACCGGGATCAGGCCTTGTTGATAGGCATGGCCCAGCATGAACAAATTGGCGCCGATGGCATCCCCCAGCAAAGCCGTGGCCAGGCGGGTGGCGTTCAGGAACGTGGCTTTGCCTGGCCCGGTCTCGGCCTGGATCCGTATCTCCACATCGTCGGAGGGGAATTCCAGGTTCGGGTCCAAGGCGAATTGCCCGGTAATCGCCTGGTTATTGTTGACCAGAACATGGCTGCGGCCCGGGTCTATGGCGGCAAGCGATAATTCGCTGGCCGTGACCAGACTGTCACAGCCCAGGATCAGATCGGCGGTGCCGGTGGACAGACGGGCCGATTGAATATCGTCCTGATTAACCGCCAGGCGAACGTGCGAGGAAACCGCGCCGCCTTTTTGCGCCATGCCGAACTGATCGATCGTGGAAAACGCCTTGCCTTCCATATGGGCGGCCATGGTCAACAGGGCGGAAATTGTGACGACGCCGGTGCCGCCAATGCCGGTGATCAGGATGCCGTAGGTTTCGCCCTCGACCAGCGCCGGGCGCCTGGGTTCGGGCAACAGGCGCACTTTTTCCGGTACATCCGCTACCGCACCCGCCTTGCGCGGAATGCCGCCGACAACCGAGACAAAACTGGGGCAGAAGCCTTCCGCACAGGAATAATCCTTGTTGCAGGAGGATTGATCGATCTTTCGTTTGCGGCCGAACTCCGTCTGCAACGGCAGCACGGACATGCAGTTGGACGTGGTCGAGCAATCGCCGCAGCCTTCGCAGACCAGGTGGTTGACGAACAGGCGCCGGGCCGGGTCCTCCATGTCGCCGCGCTTGCGCCGGCGCCGTTTTTCGGCGGCGCAGGTCTGGTCGTAAATCAGCACCGAAACCCCTTCGACCTGGCGCAACTCCCGCTGTACCCGCGCCAGGGCCCGCCGATGCTCGAACGTCGTGCCGGGGGCGAAATCGGCGCTGGCCGGATATTTGTCCGGCTGATCGCTGACCACGACGATCTTCCGCACCCCTTCGGCATGGACCTGTTGCGAGATCAACATGGGGGACAACTCGCCGTCAATGGGCTGGCCGCCGGTCATGGCGACCGCGTCGTTGTACAAAATCTTGTAGGTGATGTTGACCTCGGCCGCGATGCAGGCGCGGATCGCCAGCAAACCGGAATGAAAATAGGTGCCATCACCAATATTTTGAAAGACATGGCCGGCCTTGGAAAATGGAAAGTGCCCAATCCAATTGGCCCCTTCGCCGCCCATTTGGGTATGTGCATCCGTGTCGCGGTCCATATAGGTGGCCATGTAATGACAGCCGACACCGCCCTGTCCCCGGCTGCCTTCGGGCACCTTGGTCGAGGTGTTATGGGGGCAGCCGGAGCAGAAATAGGGAATGCGCGTCACCGCCATTTCCTGGCGCTGCGCGGCGCGTCCCGCCTTGGCGTCCAGAAAAGCCAGGCGCGCCGTGATCCGCTCGGAGGTATGGAAATGCGCGATCCGGCCGGCCAGGGCACGGGCAATTTCCTCCGCCCCGAACTCGCCACAGCCGGGCAGCATCTCTTTGCCTTCGCTGTCGTAACGGCCGACCACCCGGGGCCGGCGGCCATCGGGCAGGTCATAGAGGGTATCGCGCACCTTGCTTTCCATAAAGCGGCGCTTTTCCTCCACCACCACCACCTCTTCCAGCCCGTCCGCGAACTGCCGCACCGCATCCCCATCGAAGGGGAAGGGCATGCCCATCTTCAACATCACGATGCCCAGATCCGCCGCCTGCGCCCCACTGATGCCCAGTTCCATCAACGCCTGGCGGACGTCCACCGCCGCCTTGCCGCTGGAAATGATGCCAATGCGGGGACGGGGACTTTCCAGCACCACCTGGTTCAAGTTGTTGGCCCTGGCAAACGCCAAGGCGGCGGGCAGCTTATATTGCCGCAGCCGGGTTTCCTGAAAGTTCCAGCGGTCACCGGCCCGGATATTAACGCCGTCGTCGGGGAAGTCGAACGCCGGCAGGATAATCTGCAAACGGTGCGGATCGCCATCGATGGACGCGGCCGCATCCACTGTATCGGCGGTCACTTTGAAACCGGTCCAGGCGCCGCTGAAACGGGACATTGCCCAGCCGTAAAGGCCATAATCAACGATTTCCTCGACCGTGGCGGGATACAGCATGGGCATCTGCAAATCGGCGAACATGGTCTCGGACGCCGCCGGCACATCGGTGGATTTCATGGCGTGGTCGTCGCCCACCACGGCCAGGACGCCGCCATGCCGTGAGGTTCCGATCAAGTTGCCGTGACGAACGGCGTCGATGGAACGGTCCAGGCCCGGCCCCTTGCCATACCACATGGCGAAACCCCCATCATGGGTACTGTCGCCGAACATGGAGGATTGCTGGGTGCCCAAGCAGGACGTCGCCGGCAGGTCTTCGTTGATTCCGGGAATGAAATGAATGGCCCTGTCCGCCAGGAAACGATTGGCGCGCCACAATTCCTTGTCGATATTGTGCAGGGGCGAGCCGCGATAGCCGGAAATATAGCTGGCGGTATTCAGGCCGGCCGCCTTGTCCCGCAAATATTGCAGCATGGCAACGCGTACGAGGGCTTGACTGCCAGTCAGGTAACCGGGCCTTGTTCGCTTTGATATTTATCATCAAGGGACACTGCTGCTAGCGTCATGGCTCGTCCTCGCTATGTCCTAGGGTCCAGAGTCAGGTGCCAGGATGATCCATCTAAACGGCCAGACTGGCAAGTGCGGGCGGCTGAAGTTTTCAAAACATCGTCGCTTTCCCGCCGATCATCCATTTATTTTCGCCGTGAAGTCCGCGCTCAGGCCTCCGTTTTTCCCATTATCATCTTAAGGCCGGCGATGATCTGTCTGGCGACTTCCGGACCCTCACCTTTGATTTGATCGGCCACGACGGTCTGCGTGGCCTGCAAGTGGGCGGCGATGGCCATCTGTTCGGTCGCGCCGACCCGGTCGACTGTGGGGATGAATTCACATAGCATACGGCCGATTTCCGAGACCAGAGTGTAGCCGAACGTGCCCGCCTCACCCCGAATTTCATGCACTTTCATGACCAGCAGCGGCAGCTCGTATTCCGAAGTATCCTGCATCTGCTGGAACAAGGATCTCAGGGCGCGCATGTCGGCTTCGAAGCGGGCCTCGAATTTCGGCTTGTCGATCTGCAGGACATATTCAGCCAGCGGCACGGGGTCCATGTCGGTGCCTTTATTGGCGCCGACCTTGGCCTTTAGTTTGTTCGGCACGGCAATAATTTCAGGCTGGCCTGGCGCGCCAGCCGTTCGTGGGGCACCTTTGGTGCTACTCTCATTCATCAATGATCTCTAATTTCCCACCGATCGATACACCGATTGTGCTGTTGAATGTTACCGTCCGCAGGGTAAACACGGCGTTAAGAGATGATTTCGCTTCCACTGCCCAATTTGCCAGTAATAGCCCGGAACCGCTCTAGGTCTCGAGTACGTGGCCGGCGGTGAACAAAGCCTCTATCTCCGTATCCGGCAGACCGGCATCGGCCAGGACCTGGCGGCTATGCTGGCCGATGGCAGGGGGGTCGTCGCGGACAGAAAAGCTGCGGCCGCCCATCTCCAGGGGCAGGCGCGGGGTCTTGACCCGGCCGCCGCCGGGCACATTCATCTGGCGCAGCTGACCATCCGCATTCAGGTGCGGGTCGTCCAGCAAATCCTCGGGCTTGTTGACCGGACCGAAGGCAAGCTGGGCTTTATCACACAGGGCCAGTAAAGACTCCGTTGAAAGGCCTTTGCAGATCTCGGCAATGGCGGCAATCAGCCAATCCCGTTGCGCCACCCGGTCGCCGTTGGTGCGCAGGCGTTCGTCCGCCAAAAAATCGGGCCGTTCAAAAACGTCACAAAATCGCAGCCACTGGGTATCCGTTACCACGCCAATGAAAATTGCCTTGCCCTCGGCGCTTTCAAAAGTGTCGTAAACGCCCCAGGCCCGGATCGGTACCGACATGGGCACCAATGGTTCGCCACTCATGCCGTATTGCACCATATGCTGGCCCACGGCGAAGACGGCTGTTTCAAACAACGCGGCCTTGACCAATTGTCCCGCGCCCGCGCTGCCTGGTGCGTCCCGTTCGCGCAAGGCGGCCAGTACGCCGATCACGCCGGCCATGCCGCCCATGATATCCACCACCGAGGCACCCGCCCGCAGGGGCCGTCCCGGTGGCCCGGTCATGTAGGCGAGGCCGCTCATCATTTGCACGATCTCATCCAGGGCCCGGCGTTCTTCGTAGGGTCCGGACAGGAAGCCTTTCAATTGCAGATAGACCAAGCCCGGATTCAGGACCTTGAGCGCCTCATAACCCAGGCCCAACCGGTCCATGGTGCCAAGGGCGAAATTTTCCAATAACACATCCGATCGCCGCACCAGGGCCTCGACCGCGGGGCGGGTGCCGGGCGCCTTCAGGTCGATGGCCAGGCTTTGCTTGTTGCGGCAGAACAAGGGGAAAAAGCTGATCCCAACCCCTTGCAGGTGCCGGGTGCGGTCACCGTCGGGCACCGGCTCGATCTTGGTCACTTGCGCGCCCAGGTCGGCCAGGATCATGCCCGCCGACGGCCCCATCACCGCATGGCTGAATTCCAACACCTTGATCCCCGCCAACGGCAGGTTTTCCTGATCACTCATATCCATCCTCGTTGCAATTCACCAATTCATGCCCCGATGGGACATGCCGCCTACCAGACACCGCGGGTATCGATCACGAACTTGTCCTTGATCAGATTGCGGTCCATATGCATGAAGGCATTGTGATCCACCAGCAGCAGAATTACGTTGGCCTGTTCAATGGCCAAATCGAAATCGGCCAATTTCAGGCCACGATCGCGCAAATTCTTGGGCAGGGCGGAAATGTGGGGTTCCACCACCAGTAATTTAGCGACCTTTCTGTCGGCCAGCCGCGCCACCACCTCCACTGCCGGGCTTTCCCGTAGATCATCCACATCCGCCTTATAGGACAGGCCCAAACAGGCGATCACGGGATCCACCAGGGATTGGGCCCGCGCCACCACCTTGGCGCAGACAACGTCCGGCATGGCATCATTGATTTGCCGTGCCATGCGGATGATCTTGGCGTCTTCCGGCGCGCCGTCGACGATGAACCAGGGATCGACCGCGATACAATGGCCGCCGACGCCGGGGCCGGGCGACAGGATCTCGACCCGGGGATGCAGGTTGGCCATCTCGATCAATTCCCAGACGTTGATTTTGTGCCGATCGCAAATCACCGACAATTCGTTGGCGAAGGCGATGTTGACGTCCCGGTAGGCATTTTCGGTCAACTTGGACAATTCCGCCGTCCGCGCATTGGTCACCTTGCAATCGCCCTGCACCACGATCCGGTACAGGGACAGGGCCCGCTGGGCGCATTTGCGGGTCATGCCGCCGATGACCCGGGCGTTATTCACCACCTCTTCGATGATCCGCCTCGGCAGCACCCGTTCGGGGCAATGGGCGACGTTGATATCCGCCATCTCACCCTTGTCATGGGGGAAGCCGAGGTCGGGCCGCAAGGCGGCCATCCAGCGCGCCATCTTTTCGGTCGTGCCCACGGGCGAAGTGGATTCCAGGATCACCAGATTGCCTTTCGCCAGCACCGGCGCGATGGCCTCGGCCGCCGCTTGCACAAAGCCCAGGTCCGCGCCCAGGTCGGCTTCACGGTCCGTACCACTGCCCTGGCGCAGCGGCGTGGGCACGGCAACCAGAAATGCGTCGGCCGCCTGCACCTCCGTGCTGGCGGACAATTTGCCATTCTCCACCACCCGGCGCACCAGGGCGTCCAGATCGGGTTCGCCGAAATGCGGCTTGCCGGCGTTGATGCTGTCGACCACGCTTTGGCTGGTATCGGCGCCGGCAATCTGTACGCCGTGATTGGCAAATACCGCCGCCGTGGGCAGGCCGATGTAACCCAGACCGACAACGCTGATTTTATTAAAGCTGTTCATGAAGTAGCCTTTCGACAATGCGTTCGCTGGCCCGGCCGTCGCCGTATGGGTTATGGGCCCGTGACATGGCCTGATAGGCGTCGTTGTCATCCAAAAGAATGTTCGAGCGTTCCAAAAGTCTATTCGTATCGGTGCCGACCAGCTCCACCGTTCCGGCGTCCACCGCTTCGGGCCGTTCGGTGGTATCGCGGGTGACCAGCACCGGTTTGCCCAGGGACGGCGCTTCTTCCTGGATACCGCCCGAATCCGTGACGATCAATTCGGCGCGGCGCATTAAATAGAGAAACGGCAGATAATCCAAGGGTGGGATTAAATGCACATTGTCATGGCCGCGCAGTATTTCGTTGGCGGTTTTTTGCACTTTCGGGTTCAGATGCACCGGGTAGACCACGACCACATCGTCCCGCGAGGCCAAGGCCGCCAGGGCGTGGCAGACCCGTTCCAGGCCGCCGTCAAATTTTTCCCGCCTGTGCCCCGTGGTCAAAATCAGGCGCCTGGCCGGGTCGATGAATTCAAACTGATTTTGCAGTTGCGATTGCAGATCGGGCGAGGCATCGATGATCCCGGTGGCCTGCAACAGGGCATCGATCACCGTGTTGCCGGTGACCAGGATGCGCCCGTCCCCGATGCCTTCGGCCAGCAGGTTTTGCCGCGAGGTCTCGGTCGGGGGGAAATGCAGATCGGCGATGGCGGAGGTCATCTTGCGGTTCATCTCCTCCGGCCAGGGGGAATAGATATTGCCCGTGCGCAAACCGGCCTCCACATGGCCCACTGGGGTCTTTTCGTAAAACGCGGCCAGGGCGGCGGCGAATGTGGTGGTGGTATCGCCTTGCACCAGGACCCGGTCCGGCCGGCAGTCCCGGATTACCCCCTGAACACCGCCAAGGGCCGCCGAAGTGATGTAATCCAGGCCCTGGCCTGCCTGCATGAAATCCAGGTCATAGTCGGGCTTAATTCGGAAGACGGCCAGGACCTGGTCCAGCATTTGCCGATGCTGGGCGGTGACACAGACCAGGGAGTCAATGCCTTTCGCCGCCGCCAACGCGTTGACCACGGGGGCCAGCTTGATGGCTTCGGGCCTAGTGCCGAATATTGTTAGAACCTTGATGTAGGCACCCTCTCATATGTGAAATGCAATATGAAATGCCCTTCCGTGCCTGACAAGATGCTAATCTTCCGCGTCTGGAGCAAGGCGCATGGGCGACAGGTCGGCGGCGGCGACGCCGAATTGCCTCAAATCGGGAGGAATGCCGTTGCCCGCCGCCAGGGCCGCCGCGACCCGGCCCATGGACGGCGCTGTTTGAATGCCGTAACCGCCCTGCCCGGCCAGCCAGAAGAAACCATCCACCTTTGGGTCGAAACCCACCACCGGCGTCTTATCGGCAACGAACGATCGCAGCCCGGCCCAGCTTCGGATAACGCGCCGGATTTCCAGGGTTGTCGCCGTTTGCAGGCGATCGACGGCAATGGCGATATCCAGCTCCTCGGGCTGGACATCACAAGGTTCCATGGGGGTTTCATCGGCCGGCGAGCCCATGAAGGCGCCGCTTTCGGGGCGGGCGTAGAATTTCTCGTCCGCGTCGACAAAGGCCGGCCAGGCGGCAAAGTCCCTATCGCCGGGCCCATCGAACAGTATGGCGGTACGGCGTTTCGGCACCAATCCAACGCGCCTTGCCCCCGCCAGATCGGCGACTTCGTCGCACCATGCCCCGGCGGCATTGATCACCACCTCGGCGGAAATCTCCCCGCCCCCCGCGCGGACACGCCAGGCGCCGCCTTCGTGCTTCAGGGCGGCAACCCTGGCATCCTGGTAAAGCCGGGCGCCGCGGGCGCGGGCGCCGCGCAAAAAGCCCTGGTGCAAGGCATTGACGTCAATGTCCATGGCTTCCGCTTCCAACACGCCGGCGGCGGCATAGCCCTCGCGCAACACCGGCACCAGTTCCCGAACCTCCCCACCGGTCAGGCGCCGAACAGTATCGAGTTGTTCCGAGCCCGCCGCATAGACCGCATCAAGGGACGCCATCTGGTCTTCACGCCCGATGAACAGGGCGCCGCGCGGCGTCAGGATCGGTGTGTCGGTGAAGCCATCGGGCGGCTCCATCAGAAAGGCCCGCCCGCCGGAGGTGAGGGCGCGGATCGGCGCGTTGCCATAGGCCTCTGAATACAACGCGGCGGAGCGGCCGGTGGTGTGATAGCCGGGCTGGGCTTCCATCTCCAACAACAGCACGCTGCCTTCGGCGGCCAGAAAATAGGCCGCCGATGCTCCGGCCATGCCGGCGCCGATAACGACGAAATCAAACGATTGCCCTTGCGATACCATATCACTCGCCATTGGGTTGCCGATCTCCGCCGCGCCCTCGCCAGGCGGCCGGTTCAGTCAAATTCGAAGTTAACCTACCGGCCCTTAAAGTTGGGTTGGCGTTTTTCCATGAAGGCGGTGCGGCCTTCGGTGAAGTCCTCGCTGTCGAAGCAGGCGGTGATCATCTTGTCCAGGCGGTCCATGTTGCGCTTTTCCGGGTCTTTCAGAACTTCCGCCACGGTGGCCTTCGCCGCGCGGATGGTCAGGGGCGCGTTTTCCGAGATCATAGAGGTGTATTCGGCCACCATGGCATCCAGGCGGTCCCTTGGCACCACCCGGTTGATCAGGCCCATGGCCAGGGCCTCCTGGGCGGTGAAGCGCCGCGCGGTGAAGAAAATTTCCTTGGCCATGGCCGGGCCGACCAGGCTGGTCAGGGATTTCAGGCCGGCATAATTGTAGCCCAGGCCGAGACGGGCGGCGGGCACGGCGAACTGGCTATCCTCGGAGGCGATGCGGATATCGGCGGCCAGGGCCACCGCCACGCCGCCGCCGATGCAGTAACCCTGGATCATCGCCAGCAGGGGCTTTTGGAAAGAGGCCATGGCCTGATGGGCCGACGCGGTGGCCGCCTTATAGCGTTCCTCGGCGGCGGCGGAATTTCGGTTTTCGGCGAATTCCGAGATATCGGCGCCCGAGACAAAGGCCTTGTCCCCGGCGCCTGACAGCACCGCGACCCGAATGTCGTCGTCGGCGGCGAAGTCTTCCATGGCCTCGCCCACGGCCTCCCACATGGCCAGGGAGACGGCGTTGCGGCGGGCCGGATTGTTGAATGTCAGCCAGCCAACGCCGTCTTCCTTGCGGGCAATCATCTTGTCGGTCTTTAGTTCCATGGGGACGGCATCTTTCATGTTTTGAAATCGGGGACCCTATTTGTAGCCCAAGGCGGGGCAGGACGCCATTTGCATTGGCGCCTGGCTGAGGCATGATGATTTGCTCTGGACGGGGAGGGACAACATGCGGGCACTAATTTGCCGGGCCTGGGGTGGCATTGACACACTGGTATTGGGCGAGATGGCGGTCCCGGAACCGGGGCCAGGGGAAATATTGCTGGATGTGGTGGCGACTTCGGCCAATTTCGCCGACACCATAATGGTCGCGGGCAACTATCAGACCAAGCCGGATTTTCCCTTTGCCCCCGGCCTGGAGGCGGCCGGACGCATCGCCAGCGTCGGTGCGGGGGTGGAAGGTTTTCGGCCCGGCGATCCTGTCATGGCGACCCTGGCCCACGGCGGTTTCGCCGAACAGGCCATCGCGGCGGTAGAGGAAGCCTGGCCTATGTTCGAGGGCATGAACTTCGCCGACGGCGCCGCCTTTACCGTGGCCTATCTGTCGGCCTATCTGGCGATCCGCTGGCAGGGCCGCCTGGAGGCGGGCGAGACCATGCTGGTGCTGGGCGCGGCGGGGGGCTCGGGCCTGGCGGCGGTGGAAATCGGCAAGGCCATGGGCGCCCGCGTGATCGCCGGGGCCAGCAGCGACCAGAGGTTACAGGCCGCCCGCGAACATGGCGCCGACGAGGTGGTGAACTACGCCACCGACAATCTGAAAGACCGGGTGATGGCCATGACCAGCGGCAAGGGCGCCGATGTCTGTTTCGATCCCGTGGGCGGCAAGCTGTTCGACAGCGCGCTTTCGTCCCTGGGCTGGGGCGGGCGCTTTATCCATTTCGGCTTTGTCGGCGGGGTGCCCCAGGTGCCGGCCAACCGCCTGCTGGTCAAGCATCGTTCCGCCCTGGGATCGTCATACCGCTATTTCCGCCGGCACCGGCCCGACCTGGTGCAACGCGCCATGGCCGAACTGGGCGAATTTTACGGCCAGGGCCTTTTGCACCCCATCATCAGCCACCGCCTGCCCCTGGATCAGGGGGTCGAGGCCCTGCGTCTGCTGACGGAACGGCGCGCCATCGGCAAGGTGGTGGTCGACGTGGCGCCGGAATAAAGCGGCATAGGGAGAACCAATAGATGACCCTCGAGGTTAGGGAACACGGCCCCCACATCGCCATCATCACCATGGACAACCAGGCCAAGCGCAATGCCCTCAGCCGTGACGATCTGCGCCAATTGGGCGAGGTCTGGCTGCGCCTACAAGACGCCCCCTATCGTTGTTTGATCCTGACCGGCGCGGGGGAGAAATCCTTTTGCGCCGGCGCCGATCTGTCGGGCGATCTTTCCGCCGGGCCCGAACTGTCCGAGATCATTTACAAGGGCCTGTTGAAATACGGCGCCTATCGCAAGCCCGTCATCGCCGCCGTGAACGGCGATTGCGCGGGCGGCGGGGTGGAACTGTTGCTCTCGACCGACATCCGCGCCGCGGCGCCCGAGGCCCGCTTCGGCCTGCCGGAAGTCCGCTGGGGCGTCTATCCCTTTGGCGGCGCGGCCCTGCGTCTGCGCCAGCAAATCGGCCATGTACACGCAATGGAACTGTTATTGACCGGCCGGTTGATCAACGCGGAGGAGGCTTCGCGCATTGGCCTGGTGAACCGGGTCCTGCCCAGGGACGAATTGATGCCCTGGGCCCTGGACACGGCCGAGGCCATCGCCGCCAACAGCCCCATGGCGGTGCAGGCGGTCAAGCAACAGATCAGCGCCACCGACGATGCCCTGAACCGGCCCCGCGAGGCAATGGAACAAACCCTGGGTGACCAGGTTCGCGCCAGCCCCGATTTCACCGAAGGCGTCGCCGCCTTCCAGGAAAAGCGCCCGGCCCGATATTAGCCCGGAAGCGCTCTAGTGTCCCGATTCCGAAGTTCGCATGATTTTCGCCTGCTGTTCAGCGGTTTCGATTGTTCGGAGGCAGAACCGCTGGATGGCGGCGAGGATGTCATCGGCGGATTTGGTCCATTTGAAGGGTTT